>JAHILH010000001.1:0-300000 GCA_018897195.1 Patescibacteria group bacterium | reverse complement strand
ACCAGCCATAACTTTGGCCAATAAATCCTCGCCGAATTTTTGTCTTAAGATGGTGGATAAATCTTGCAAATTTTCACGACTGATATCAACGTGCAAACGATTCAAGACGTCTCGTAGAATTGTTGAAAAGCGGAAAGTAGTCGCTTGATGATTTTTTTCTAAATACTCTGCTACTGTTCCTTTTCCAGAAGCAATCTGACCAACCAGGCCGATAATTATTTTGTTTTCCATGAAGTTTTTTCTTTATTTATTACTATCTTATTTTACAAAAAAAACGGATTTAAGTCAATTTGAAAATTACTTTAAAAAACCGCCAAGTTATGTGCTTGACGGTTTTGAGATGATTAAATTTTTCGTTCTGGGAAGAAGTTATCCTCATTGCGGATACGTAAATCGCGACCACAATAGCGTGCGCCTTCTGCGCAAATGCCGGTTCGGTAGCATGGTGGTTCGAAAATTTTTAGTAATTCAGAATCAGCACCGTATTCTTGTTTGATAGCTTCGCGTTCTAGGCGACCAAGGTTGTAAATTTCTTCTTGGGCGCAGAAACACAGTCTCTTGCCTTGCTCATGCGCAACAGCGTTGGCTGAGCCGTCTTTTTCGTATGTCAGCATTGCGCCATAAGGAGCAATAGCTGCCCACAAAGTTGCCGGTAAGACATTTTTCATTTCTAGCCATTTGGTCATTACTTCTTCAGCGGCTTTTTCTAGTTTGAGCTCAGACAAGATTGGCGGCATGTAAAAATCGCCAGTAAATGCTGGTTTCGCGCGGCTAATAGTGCGATGTCGTTGATCTTGGCCCATGGTCGCAGCTGAAAGCTTAACCTGGGTTTTGACTCGACAAACCGAATTGTCCATGTATTTCGGTTGAAAATGAAGTGTATCAATCGGATGCATGTCCCTGGAAACTGGCATAACAAATTTTTCAGGGCTAGTGACGGAGAATAATTGAAATTTAGGAAAGGTAATCTTTTCCTTGTCGTGTAATTCCGGTGTCCAATTTTCATCTTTTCTTTCACCTGCAAAGACGTATGCTAATTCGGGGTGCTTAGCAATGATCAATTCGGCCATTTTGTCTGTTGCATAACGCATGCCTGGTGTCCAGGCAGAAAGACGCATGGCTGCTAAAGCAGTCAGATTGACCGTGAAATCCATTCCAGTAGGGAAGATGAGGGAAATAAACATACGCATTTGTTCTTGGGCAATTTTCGCAGCCGTAGCCTCGATGCCTTTGGCAAAAGGTCTCTCGGATTTGATAAGATCAACGGCAGTCTTGGTTGCTTGTTCGATGTTGGTGTGAAAAACCTCAACTCCAAATTTTACAAAATTAATTGCCATTGTGCGGTCAGAACTTGAGACTTCTGGCCAAAATTTTGCGATGTAGTCATCAATTAGTTCGTAATTTGGCTCCAAAAACATTTTGGCACAGTAACGTCCTGAGCGCTGGTCGCTATTGTAAAACGGACTGGCGAGGTGCAAGCCAAAAGTAATATCAGAAATGGCAATTTTCTCTATGTCAAAAGTGAAGTATGAGGACGCATGCTGAAAGGTGGTGTGATGGCTAGTGTCAAACAATCTTCCTCTTTCATCAATTCGCTTGCCCCATATTGGTGAAATAGCTTGGTAGCATTTCAATGCTGCATGACTAACAACCGTCAATGGATTGTTGTTGGGGTTGTCGATGCCTAATTTAGTCTTTAGACCAATTAAAAAATCGACAATCAAATTTATCAACTTATTAATTATGCCCGTATTATTAATTTCTGGTGGCAATAGTTTAATTTCCATCTTATATTTTCTCCCAGTTAGATTTAATTGGAAAAGAGCAGTTTAATCCCTAAACCTTAACATGAGCATTATTATTGTCAATTATAATTACAAGTTCTATTTATCAGTTTTCACAGTTTTAACGCCGTATTGTTCCATGTCATCCACTAAATCTTTCTCCTGCCAATCCTTAACCCAGTCTTCAATTAAATATTCCTTGATTGAGCCATCGGCCTGATGAGAAACTAATTTTTCAATACCAGAGTTTACGATCATTTTTTTACAAATAAAACATGGGTAGGCGTTAATTGTTTTTTCATCGCCTTCTTCATTGAGAACGGCGGAATAAAGATACATCGTGCCTTTAAATAGGTTAGCGCCTGAGCGAGCGGCGTTAATAAGAGCGTTTTGTTCGCTATGTACGGAGCGACAAAGTTCGTATCTTTGACCAGAGGGGATGTTCATTTCGCGACGCAGGCAATTACCACGTTCAAAACAATCTTTGGTTTTACGAGGTGCGCCGACATAGCCAGTGGAGATGATTTGATCATCTTTGACGATAAGAGCGCCGTGTAGAGCTCGGTAACAAGTGGATCTCGAGGCAGCCTCTTTTGCCAAATTGATATAATATTGATCTTTTGAGATTCTTTTTTTCATACTATTGTAACGCTAATCTGCTAATTAGTATTAATCTGCGAATTGCGAATAAATAATGAATAATATATATATTTATTTTACCAAATGGGGGAGATATGGCAACTCGGGGCTGTGGATAAAAAATTTAAAACAAAAACACCCACTATGAATAGTGAGTGTTTTTTATATTGAGTGTATATTTTATAGTGAAACTTTGATACCTTTACCCATTGAAGAGGAAATCGCAACGTGTTTGATGTAAACACCTTTTGAGCCGGTTGGTTTTACTCTTTTTATCATGTCGATAAAGGCTGTGAAATTTTCTTTCAATTTAACATTGTCGAAAGAAACTTTACCAATATTAACGTGCACATTACCAGTGTCATCATTTTTGAAACTTACTTTACCTTTTTTCAATTCTTCAATAGCCTTAACTGGGTTTGGAGCAACTGTTTCATTCTTTGGAGAAGGCATTAAACCTCTTGTTCCTAAGATTTTAGCAATTTGAGCCAAATGTCTCATCATTACTGGTTCAGCTACCGCCACTTGAAAGTCAGTTTTTTCAGTCGCTTTAATTTGAGCGATTAAGTCTTCGCCACCTACGATGTCAGCGCCCGCTTTTCTACAAGCTTCTTCTTTATCAGGAGATACAAAAGCACAAACTTTTACAGTTTTACCGGTTCCGTGAGGAAGGCTAACTGCGGTTCTTACTTGTTGATCACCTTTACGTGGGTCAATTCCTAAACGAACATGAACTTCAACTGAAGCGTCAAATTTTTCGTTTGACATTTTTTTAACTAATTCGACAGCTTCGTCGATATTGTGAAATTTGAATCTATCAAACTCTACAACTTCTTTTTTTTCTTTAGCCATAGTTTTTTTTTCGTGGTGCAAGCGAATTTTGAATCTTCAAACTTTCTTCCACAAATTATATTAATAAAATATTATTTAACTTCTACTCCCATTTGTCTTGCTGAGCCAGCAATGATTCTCATTGCTTGTTCAACGTCATTGGTATTCAAGTCAGGCATCTTTTGGATGGCGATTTCTCGCAATTGATCTTGAGTCAGTGTGCCAACTTTGGTGGTTAGGGGACTGCTTGAACCTTTTTTAAGTCCTAGTACTTTCATGATCAAAGAAGAAGCCGGAGCTGTTTTCATGACAAAAGTGAAAGTTCTGTCATCATAGACAGTAATTTCTACTGGCACAATGTCTCCCATTTTATCTCTGGTTTTGTCATTAAAAGATGAACAAAATTCTTGGATGTTCAAACCGTGTTGACCTAAAGCAGGTCCAACCGGAGGCGCTGGGTTAGCTTGTCCAGCCTTGATTTGTAATTTTATGATTGTCTTTACTTTTTTTGCCATATCTTTTAGCGCTTATTCGTAGAAGCTGTTTTTAAAAACACCGAATTTGCTTATTTCTTAATTTATATTTTTAAATTTTTAATTTCTTCCGTCATCCTCGCGAAGGCGGGGATCCAGGTACCTCGTAGATTGGTTTCAGTATAAGGAGGATTAAAATTTACGACGTACTATTTGTTATTAATGTTTTATCAAGACTAGTCTCTATAATTAAATATCCAAAATCTGTGGCGCATGGATTCCCATTTTCATGGGAATGACGGACTTTTATATCTTTTTAATTTGTAAAAAGTCTAATTCAACTGGGGTTTCGCGACCAAACATTGATACCAATACTTTAACCTTACCCTTGGACTCATCAACGTTCGTGATTTTACCTTCAAGATTTTTGAAGGGACCATCGATGATTTTGACAGGTGAGCCAACAGCCACGTCGATTTTGAATTTAGGTTCTTCAACACCAACTCTTTTCTTCAAATCTTTGATTTCTTTCTCGCTGATTGGAGTTGGAATTGTGCCAGTGCCAATAAAGCCGGTTACGTTTGGTGTATTTCGCACCACGTACCAAGATTCGTCAGTTACAACCATCTCAACCATAACATAGCCAGGGAAGATTTTTTCCTCAACCACCTTACGCTTGCCGTTTTTTATCTTAATCTTTTTTTCAATCGGAATTAAAATCTCAAAAATGCGGTCTTCCATGTCCATCGATTCGATTCTCTGTTTAAGATTTTGCGCAACATTTTCCTCGTAGCCTGAGTAGGTGTGAAGGACATACCATCGGCGTCCTTGATTTAGCGTTTGTTTTGCCATACTATTTTATAAATTATCCCGTTATTCAACGAGACTGTGTTAGCGCCTTGCGGCATAACTGGTTTATTTGTTTAAAAATTGTTCAAAGCCAATGGTAAAAAGGTAATCAAGCGCACCCAAGAAGGCCGCAATGGCAATACTGATAACGATTACAAGGATAGTGTAGTTCTTGGCCTCATTTTTGGTAGGCCAGGTAACTTTCTTCATTTCCACAATCGCTCCTTTGACATAATTGATAATTGCATTCATATAATTTATTTAATATTAGCCAAATAATTGTAACTAAAAACTGCCCCGTTTGGCAGTTGATTACTTATGTATTCAATATACAGGAAAAAAGTAGAAGTGTCAAGAAGAGGCCGTTGACAAATCTTTGTATTTGTGCTATATTGGTTTATTGTTCGTTGACAAATCTTCGTTTACTTGAGGATATAAAATAATAATTCAAAATGGAGGAATTGAGATGAGGGATATTCATTGGAAGGTGATTATGTTTTTTGTGTGGTCTTTGTTGATGTCTGCGCTGTTAACGGGAATGTTTGGCATGGCATTACCGAAAGAGCTTATAAATAATAGAGACTGGCTTATTGGTGTTAATATGGTGTCTGTGTTTATATCATCTCTTTTATTTGTTTTGGCTGGATTCTTTTTTGATCGTCTTCACATATCACGTCTTGTTGAAAAAAAAGGTACATTTCTTGAGGAGACGACTGTAACAATTTGTTTTGATGTTGTCAGTGTAGATGGAAAAATAATTGACGGCGCGGTGTTTAAATCGTATTATATGTACAGATATGACAATGCTCCAAGAGAAGGACGCATAGATCTTCCTTGACATTGTAACCAAAACTATTTTTAAATATAAAAAATAACTCAAACGGGAGGAAATAATATGTGGGTATCTATTGGGAGATTTTTTATACATATTCACGAAAGTTCATTAAGGATGATTTTTTATGTAGTGATATCTATGTTTGTGTCAGAATTTTTTTTAATGATATCTGATTATTTTCACTGGGATGTCCATCGTTGGCTGTATTTTGTGATTTTTATATCATTTGGCCTTGGTTGCATTGTCGAAAATGAAACAACACGAAGGAAAATAATCCAGAAGAAAGAGGACGGTTAAGTAAAAAAAATCAGTCGAAGCTCCAAATGTTCGGGGCTTCTTTTTTTTGGAATTTTCGATTGACAAATGATTTAATTTGTCCTATATTGGTTATTCGTTCATTGATAAATATATTTTTGATTATATCAGATAAACTCTACTATAAAGGAGAATGCGCCATGGCAACGTTTAAGGAAATTTTAAAACGTTTGTGGGTTCTGAGTCGTTATTATTCAGCGGTATTTTTTTCAACTTGTTTTGCGTGTATTCCTTTATTCCTTGGATATAATTCTTTGTATCCCCGTGGCATAATGGTTTTTGGCAGAAATACGCAAGTGTTTGAAATTTTTGGACTGGCGATTATGTTGTTCTCGTTCATCGTGAGTCTTGTTTATACCTGGCTGTCATATAAACCAGCTAAAGATATTCAACTGAAAGAACATGTGTGTATTAATTAAAAATGGAGGAACGAGGATGAAGTCTTATAATGCGAGATTTTTTATTAAATTCGGTGCAGTAATTGCCATGTTTCTCGGGATGTTTATGTTTGGCAGGATCTCAGTCATTCAAGCAGCAATTTTTAATTAAAAAGACATTCTCGTTACGTTTATATTGGCTTTCGCGTTTTCCGCGTTATCAGCAATTTTAAGCGTAAGTCTCTTCAAAGACAGTCAAAAAGAAAAAGAAAAAGATGACTTAGCGCTTAAACGTGAGCTTGTATCGAATAAAGGTTAATTTACTTGATTTTAAATCAGCCTGAAGCTTCAGAAATGGAGCTTCTTTTTTTATTTTTCAAGATTTTGCCTTTTTGACTTTCCAAATCCATTCTGATATAATCTAATCATCTTTTTGGATTTTAATAATTTTAAGGTAAGTAGGCAGTTGCTCCGGTTTTGGCCGGGGAGGAAAGTCCGGACTCCCGCTCGCAAGAGCGAACATTGCAGTGGATAACGTCCACCAGGAGTAATTCTAGGGAAAGTGCCACAGAGACAATACTAGTCCCGAGCAATCGGGATGAAAGGTGAAAAGTTTCGAGACCACTCGATTCGTCCTCTGGTGACAGAGTGACGTGGTAAACCCTGCAAGGAGCAAGGCCGTGTCTTGGCGCAAGCCAGGAAGTGCCGCTTGATCTTGATAGCAATATCAAGGCTTAGATAAATAGTTGCCCACGACAGAATCCGGCTTATCGCTTGCCTTAAGATTATTGGAATACAACTGTCATCCCCGTGAAGACGGGGATCCAGGTACCTCGTACAATGATTTCAATATAAGGAAAATTAAAATTAAACAAAGTATTTTTATAACCAATATTTTATCAAGACTAGTCTCTATAATCGTGCGCCCGCTCATTGTGGCGCCTGGATTCCCGCCTTCGCGGGAATGACGGGGAATTGGTGTTAGTCTTATTATATATGAAAAAATCAGAATTAGTTTTCTCGTTTCTTTTGGTGCCTTTGGATTTTATAATGATTATCTTGGCGGGTATTACCGCATATCAGATTAGATTTTCAGAATTTACAATAGGAATCAGACCGGTCGTTTTTAATTTGAATTTTGCCGATTATTTGAAAGTGTTGATGTTGATTGCCGTTGCTTGGATTATTATCTTTGCTTTTGCCGGACTTTATAATATCAAAAGCACCAAGAAGGTGATTAGGGAATTCTATAAGATTACCTTGGCGTGTTCCACGGGTTTGATGCTGATTGTGATTATGATTTTTTTACGACGAGAACTTTTTGATTCTCGTTTTATTGTTTTAGCCGGTTGGATTATTTCAATTTTATATATTACTTTTTATCGCATCTTGATGCGTGAGTTGCAAAAGGGTTTGTTTAACTATGGTATCGGTTTACATGATATTGTTTTGGTTGGTTTTAGCAAGACGGCTGATGTTTTGGTGCAGGAGTTTGCAACGCGAAAATCCTTAGGTATTAATGTGGTGAAGCGTTTGAAAGATTTTAGCATTGAGACTTCACAGGAATTGCAAGAATTTATTAAACTCAGACAAATTGATGAGATTATTCAATGTGATCCGAACTTATCCAAGGCGGAGACTTTGCGTATGTTTGATTTTGCTGATGAAAATCATATTACGTTTCGTTATGCGGCTGATTTATTGGATGCCAAAGTGCTAAAAACCGATGTGATGGAAATTGCCGGTGTGCCGATTGTAGAAGTTATCAAAACTCCATTGGAGGGTTGGGGCAGAATTGCGAAAAGAACTTTTGACGTTGTTGGTTCGATTTTTATAATTATTTTAGTATCACCGATTTTAATCGTAACCGCTTTATTGGTAAAGATTGATTCGAGTGGGCCGGTGTTCTTTTATAAGAAAGATGACGACAGTCCTTTGTGTCGTGTAGGGCAGGGTGGTAAATTATTTAACTATCTTAAGTTTCGATCCATGACACCGAAGACGGATAGTCTGCGCTATACGGAGTTGGCTAGTAAAAATATTCGATCTGAAGGGCCAATGGTTAAAATTAAGGATGATCCGCGTGTCACTCGCGTCGGTCGCTTTATTCGTCGTTGGAGCATAGACGAGTTGCCGGAATTATTTTTAGTATTAAAGGGCGACATGAGCTTGGTTGGTCCGCGTCCGCATTTGCCGGAAGAAGTGGCGAAGTATGAACATCATCACAAAAAAGTTTTGACGATTAAACCTGGTATGACTGGTATGGCACAGATTTCTGGTCGCAGTGATTTAACTTTTGAGGAAGAAGTGAAATTGGATACTTATTATATTGAAAACTGGTCCTTGCTTTTGGATTTAGCAATATTCTTGAGAACGCCAATTGCGATATTAAAGGGTCGAAAGACAGAGTAGCTTTTCTGCCTCACCCTAACCCTCTCCTACAAAGGAGAGGGAATACAAACTCCCTCGCCCCGGCGGCCTGTCCGCCTTGGGAGGAGAGAGGGTCGGGGTGAGGGGTATTGGGATGAGAATTATAACGAATAATCTAAATAATACCTGGATCCCCGCCTTCGCGGGGATGACGAAAGAAGATATGATTACAAACAAAAAAATTGCCTTAGTTCATGACCATCTAGCCCAGGACGGGGGAGCGGAAAAAGTTTTAAAGGTGTTGGCGGATATGTTTCCGGAGGCGCCGATTTATACTTTATTGTATGAAGAAAAGCATGTAAATAAATATTTTAAAGGGCGAGAAATAAAAACCTCTATTATTCAAAAATTACCAGGTGGTGTAAAACATTATCAATGGTATTTGAAATACATGCCGATTGCCGTTGAGTTTTTTGACCTGAGCGATTTTGATATTGTCATTTCCGATGCCTCAGCGTTTGCCAAGGGAGTGATAACCAAGCCGGATACTTTGCACATTTGTTATTGTCACACGCCGACGAGATATCTCTGGGATTATACCCATCAATATATTAATGAACTTTCTTACAATAAATATTTCAAGAAAGTTATATCCTTGGTGTTGAATAAATTACGGATTTGGGATTTTGTGGCCGCACAGCGAGTTGATTTATTTATTGCGAATTCTCAAACAGTGCAAAAACGTATCAGTAAATATTATCGCCGTGATTCTGAAATTATTTATCCACCGGTTGAATTGAGTCGTTTTAAAATTTCAAATGAATCCAAAGATTATTTCTTAATTGGCGGGCGTTTAGCGGCTTATAAGCGGGTTGATATCGTAGTTGAGGCTTTCAAAAAATTAAAAGACAAGAAACTAAAAATATTTGGTAGTGGCGTGGATATTGAACGATTGAAGAGTATTGCCAATGGCGCTGATAATATTGAATTTCTTGGTCGAGTTAGCGAGGATGAAAAAGCTGAACTGTATAGTAATTGCCTAGCTTTTATTAATCCACAAGAAGAGGATTTTGGAATTACCGTTGTCGAAGCGATGGCATCAGGGCGACCAGTTATTGCTTATAAAAAAGGGGGAGCTACCGAAACGGTGATAAGTGGAAAAACGGGATTATTTTTTGATAATCAGTCAGTAGAGAGCTTGGTGGAGGCGATTAATGTCTTTGATAAACATGAGTTCAATTCAAGTGAAATTAAAAAACACGCTGAAAGCTTTTCAGAACAAATATTTAAGGACAAGATAAATATTTTTATAAGTCAGAATAGTCAAGGTGAAATTGATTAAATTTAATTTTTTAGATATAATCTAATTAGATATACACATATATTAATTATTTAAAATCCCTCGGGGTTAATATTAGAAAATTTATGAATGAAGCCAAAATCAATTCAAAATCGTCTTTGGGGGGGGTGGAATCAGTTAATAAATTCGGCGCAACCATGATCCTAGATCTTATAATCAAGGGTTCAATTGCCTTAGTTTTTTTCATGATCCCGTTATTTTTTACCAATCTAACCGCTCAGGGCTTTGGCTTTGACAAGATTGTCTTGTTTTATTTTTTAGTTTTGGTTGGAGTTGTGGCTTGGGTGACAAAGGGCGTAGTTGCCGGTGAACTATCTTTTAAAAAAACACCCCTGGACATTCCAATTTTAATAACTTTGGTTTTGTTTAGTGCTTCTACTATTTTTTCAATTAGCGCTAAGGATAGTTTGATTGGTTCTTACGGAAATTCGTCAAAGGGCCTTATTGCTATTATCGTGTATGCTTTGTTTTTTTATTTAGTGGTAAATAATATTAATTTAAAAAATATTAAATTATTTTTTGGCGCTATTGTGACCTCTGGTTTTTTATTGAGCATCTATTCCTTATTACAAATAAACGGAAAATATCTCTTGCCTATGGGTTTTACACATAATCAAGGTGTTAATCCTATCGGCTCTTTATCTGGTTTGACAATGTATTTGGTGATGATTTTGCCCTTGTTTGTAGTGGTTGCAGCACAAGCAAAAGAGTTATTACCGAATGCATCAAAAGCCCTTTTAGTAGCAATAAAAACCATTTCTGGTATTTCAATAATTTCATCATTGACAGTTTTGGCCATCTTGAACGGTTTTACCTTCTGGCCGATTCCCGTTGTTGGCTTGGTTGTGTTGTTGATGTTTTTTATGGCAAAGATTATCAAGATTTCAACTAATAATTTAATAATCCCATTGCTAACTTTTTTAGTGCTGATTATTTTCTTGGTAATGGGAAATTTTCAAATTAAGAATTTGAATTTACCAGCTGAGGTTAGTCTTTCTCGTGGTGCTTCTTGGGACATTGCCAAATCAGCTGTACGTGAAAATCCGATTTTCGGATCTGGTCTTTCTACATTTGATTATAGTTTTTCTAAGTTTAAAAATGTTAATTTTAACATGTCACCGCTTTGGAATGTGCGTTTTGATAGTTCAACCGGCGCCTTGTTTGAATTGATAGCTACTGTTGGCGTGCCAGGTGCAGTTATGGTTATTGTCTTATTGCTAATCTCTCTTTCTATTTTATTTTTGACATTGATTAAGGGTAAAGACAATGAAGCGAATACCGTTATTGTCGGTTTGTTTGCGAGTTTTATTTCAATTGTGCTTTTTGCACTTTTGTTTCCGCAAAATAATTCCATAATTATTCTTTCAGTCTTAATTTCAATTTTGGCGGTTGCGTCTGGCATTGAAATGTATCCAGAAAAATTCAAAATTGTTGGTCTTTCTTTTCGAGCCGAAGCAAAGTATGCCTTGGCTTTGGCGGCTGTCTTCCTGGTTGTTAGTTCTGGAGTGGTAATTTTGTTCACGATGGGTATGAAAATGTATATGGCTGATGTTTATGCCAAGGAGTCATCAATGATTGATGATTTAGCTCAGAAGAATGAAAAATTAAATAAAGCGATTTCCTTGGCTGGTTATCAAGATGTATATTATATAAATTCTGCAAACAATTATATGGCTATCGCCAACAAAGCTGCTATGGGTAGTAACGATCAGGCAGAAGTGGCGAGCAGCTTAAATACGGCGATTGAGCAGGGCAAAAAGGCTATACAGTATGCACCTAACAAAGCAGCAAATAATGAATCCCTGGCCTTGATTTATGAAAATGCTTCTTTCTACACACGGGGCGCCTTGGATGCAGCGGCAGAATTATATAAAAAGGTAAGCGCGCTTGATCCACAAAATCCAACCTCATATCTTAGAATGGCTTTAGTTAATATGGCTAAGTCAAATATTGAAACTGCTGACGAGGAAAAGAAATTTTATATCGAAGAAGCGATAAAGAAGTACGATGAAGCAATTGCCAAAAAGGGTGATTTGGCCGCAGCATATTATGGCAAGGCGATTGCGAGTGAAAAATTAAATAAAATCGACGACGCGATTGAGCAATTAAAAAATGCTAATCTGATCGCGCGCGACAATCTGGATTATAGATTTGAATTAGGTCGCCTTTATTTTAATCGCGGCGTTGTTGATCCAAAGGTGCAACAAAACGCTCTTGATGCAAATGGGCAAAACCTAAGCGTGCAAGCCGGACAAGCAGGCGGAAAAATCGAAAGAAATGCCGACCTAAACACTGCTGAACAATTATTCTTAAGTATCCTGCTGGACCCAACTCAGGGTGGTAACCCAAATCATGCCAATGCTCGCTACAGCCTAGCTGTTCTTTATCAAAAGATCGGCGAGAATGATAAGGCAAAAATAATGGCTGACTATTTAGTTAATAATGTTTTGCAAGATCAGGCAACAAAGGATGCCGTGAGTGTGCAATTTAAGGGATTGTAGAAAATAAAAGATATAAAATTTAAAAACGCTTCTCTGTTGAGGAGCGTTTTTGTTTATGTTTAAAAAAATATTGTGCCACTTGCAAAAATATGTTATAATGAACTTAACTGTTAATAACTCAAATCTATCCCCATGATAAAAGACAAAAATAAAAGTACAGCGTTTATTGATTTCTTGAATAATGAATTTCAGAGTCAGAAATCAAAGCCAGTCGTGGCAAAAGTTTTGCCAAAGCAAACAATTAAGAAAATTGAAAAAGCACTAGCAAAAAAAGTAGAAACTTCGAAGAAGTCAGTTGTTAAAAAAGCTGAGAATGTTTTTGGTAAGAAGTCCAATGTGAAGAATCGACTAGCGAATGCGAGTAAATTAATTAAAACTATGGAGGTATTTTTGGATGGCAAGAATACAGAGATGCAGGTTGATTATGTAACTTTTGAGGGCTGGGATGAGATTTATAAGAATATGAAAGTTAATATTCATAAAGACGTAGAAGACTTAATTAGAAAAAAAACTCATAATAAAAAAAGAAAAACATTTTCTATTTTAATTAAAGAAAAATTAGAATATGTGCCCCAGGGCAATGTTTTGAATTATAGCGTGATGGTAATGTCTGTATTAATGATTTCTTTTTTCTCAACTGCAATTTTTCCCAATTTCACCAATAAATCAATTTCAAAAATTGATTCAATGTTTGAATACCCAATCAATAAAATTGTAAAAATGCAAAATATTGTCGATGAGACTGAGGGTATAATGACCGCAAAAAAAACAGAAGTTGTTACTAAGGAGCAATTGGCGGAATATATTAAGAAGAATTTTGATAAAATTAGAAACAATCAAACAGTGCCCGTGGAAGATATTACTGGTCAAGTTGCTGGTGTTGAGGAGTAGAATTTATCTTGTAATATTAGGTTAAAAAAAGTCTTGTTTTAACAAGATTTTTTGTTTTTTTGAGGGTGGTGTTTTTAAAATAATATGTTACAATAAAAATAATGAAAATAAATAATATCGCGAAAAATACATCTTATTATACGATGGCCTTGGTGATGCAAAAGGTTGTTTCTTTTGCGTATTTTGCCATGTTGGCCAGAACTTTGTCCCCAGAAGACCTGGGTAGGTATTACTTTGCTATATCATTTACATCTATTTTTGGAATTTTTATTGATATCGGGCTTTTTAATTTTTTAACTAGGGAAGTGGCCAAGAATAATGACCAGGCACCCACTCAGGAGAATGGCGGCAAAAAAGCATTTGCCCAAAATCTCTTAAGCACAGTGATGGCGATTAAGATTCCAACGGCTATTTTTTCGGCTTTATTAGTGGCAATGCTCGCGAGTATTTTTCACTATTCACCGGTGATAAAATTTTTAATCTATCTGTCTTCGATTAGCATGGTCTTGGATTCTTTTGCAATTACCTTTTATGCTGTTATGCGCGGTTTTCATAATTTGAAATTTGAAAGCGTGGGTGTTTTTATTTTTCAAGTCATTGTCTTTGTTTTTGGCTACTTTTCCTTGCGCGCTGGGCTCGGCTTAAATTGGTTGATTATCGCCTTAGCATTGGCTAGCTTGTTTGGTTTTACGTATTCAGCATTAACACTTTATTTTAGATTTGGTATTAATATTCGACCAAGGTGGAATAAGACTCTGATGTGGAGCATGATGGTAACGTCATCATCGTTTGCTATTTTTGGAATCTTGCAAAGAATGTATACCTATGTCGACCAAGTGTTATTGCAATGGTTGGCCGGGGAGAAATATGTCGGGTTGTATCAGGTGCCGTTCAAGATAATTTTCGCACTTCAATTTTTGCCAATGGCTTTTACAGCTTCGCTGTATCCAGCCTTCTCATCGTACTGGCGCAATAATCGCGAGCAACTGCCGATTTCTTTTTCCCGTGCAGTTAATTATTTGTTGATTATTTCCATGCCGATCAGCGGCGGGGTAATGATTTTGGCATATGATATTGTAAAAATATTTAAAACAGAATATGTGGAAGCAGTTGTGCCTCTGCAAATAATTATCGCTTCTGTGGTGTTTATATTTTTAAATTTCCCAATCGGCTCTTTGCTTAATGCCTGCGACAAGCAAAAAATTAATACCAGAAATATGGCCATTGGTTTGGCGGTGAGCGTAATCATGAATCTGATTTTGATTCCGCAATATCAGGCCATCGGTGCCGGCATTACAATCTTGGCGACAAATTTTTTGATGTTTGTCCTTGGCATGGCGCAGGTGGTTAAGATTATTGATTATAAATACAAGAATAATGTGCTGACATTTTTCAAAATCCTAGCATCAGTTGTTGTGATGGTGAGCGTAGCCTTTGCCTTGAAACAGTATTTAAATATCTTTGTTAATGTCGCTATTTCCGGAGTAGTTTATTTGACTACCTTATTTGCAATGAGAGGTTTTACCAAAGCAGATGTTTTTAGTATCGCGCAATCCTTTTCGCGCAAATAAATAGAAATTTATGAAAGTTTTATTATTTACATTAGAATATCCACCGTTTAAGGGTGGAGTGGCGAATTACTATGAAAATATAGTTAAACACTGGCCAGACCAGGATGACATTTTTGTCATGGCCAATTTTGAGAAAAAAATTGTAAATAAAAAAATTACCCAATGCTGCTTGATCTCGAAATTGGTCTATCCTAAATGGATTACCAGTATATTTAAATTGTTTTATTATATTTTAAAAAATAAAATAGATCATGTTATTGTTGGACATCTTTTGCCATTGGGGACAGTGACGTATCTTGTTTCACGATTTACTATGACTGACTATTCGGTGGTAATTCATGGTATGGATTTTGCTTTTGCAATCAGGCGAAAGAGAAAAAAGTTTTTGACAAAATTAATTTTAAATAATTCAAAAAATATAATTTGCAGCAATAATTTTGTAGCTAATATGGTGAAGGACTTTCTTGGTGAAGTGTCCGCGGTGAAGGTGGATGTAGTAAATCCGGGAATTAATGATGACTTTAAGCGCAATGATGCCTTGGTGGAAAAAATTAAAAAAGAATATGACCTAGAAGATAAAACTGTTCTCTTGAGTGTTGGCCGTCTGGTCAAGCGTAAGGGCTTTGATAAGGTTGTGGAGGTGATGAGTGAGGTAAACAAGGTCGTACCGAATGCGAAATATGTTTTAGCAGGCAAGGGTCCTGATGAAGATTATATAAAGAGTTGTCAAAAAGTAGGATCAGATATTTTGTATTTAGATAATCTGTCCGATGAGGACAAATGGGCTTGGTTGGCGCTTTGTGATATATTTATTATGCCGTCACGCAATATCGATGGCGACTTCGAGGGCTTTGGTATCGTTTACCTGGAGGCGAATTTAGCCGGCAAACCTGTAATTGGTGGTAATAGTGGTGGCGTAGCCGATGCCATCCGTGGTGCTTATTCAGGTGTTTTGGTTGATTCAGAAAATATGGAAAATATCAAAGAGGCGATTATTACCTTGGCGACGAATAAAGAGCTTTGCCAAAAACTAGGTACGCAGGGCAGAGAGAGAGCGATTGCGGAGTTTAACTGGCCTAAACAGATTAAAAAAATGTATCAAATAATTAATTAAATACCTTATGAAATTTGTCCACCTCCATGTCCATACTCATTATTCACTACTCGACGGTTTAACCAAACTTGATGAGTTGGTTGATTTTGTCAAAAAAGAAGGATCTCCAGCGGTAGCGATTACGGATCACGGTGTAATGTATGGAGTAATTGAGTTTTATCAAAAATGCAAAAAAGCGGGAATCAAACCAATTATTGGAGTGGAGGCCTATTTAGCACCGCGGTCGCGACACGACAAAATTACGCGGACAGATGAGAAGCGAAATTTTCATTTGATTTTATTGGCGAAAAATAATCAAGGTTATAAAAATTTATTAAAATTGACCTCGATTGCTCATCTTGAAGGATATTATTACAAACCGCGTATCGACTGGGAAGTTTTGGAAAAATATCATGAGGGTATAATTGCTTGTACGGCTTGTATTGGTGGTGAGATTCCAACTTTGATTCGGTCTGGCAATTTGGAAAAAGCACGCGAGCGAGCCTTGGAATATAATACACTTTTTGGACAGGATAATTTTTATTTTGAATTGCAACATCATCCCGACCTTGAAGGGCAAGATTTGGTAAATCAGGAATTAATCAAGATTTCGCGGGAATTAAATATTCCCCTGGTTGCAACGAATGATTCGCACTACTTGCGTAAAGAAGATGATGAGGCGCAGGATATTTTGTTGTGCATGCAGGGCAAAAAGAAAAAAGAGGATACAAATCGAATGTGTCAGTTGGGAAATGATTTTTCATTCCGCTCTACCGCGGATATGATCGAGGATTTCAAGGACACGCCGGATGCAATCGAGAATACGGTGAAAATTGCTGATATGTGTAATGTGGAGATAGAATTGGGCAAGGTGCAATTGCCACATTTTGACGTGCCTGAAGGATTTGATCAAGCTAGTTATTTGCGAAGATTGTGCGAGGATGGTTTGGGTAAGCGATATGACAAAAAATATAACGAAGTTAGTGATGCGATACGCGAACGAATGGATTATGAATTGTCCGTGGTGGAACGTATGGGTTGGCCATCATACTTTTTGATTGTGGCTGATTTTGTAAACTGGGCCAAAAACCAGGGGATTGTGGTTGGACCAGGACGTGGATCCGCGGCTGGGTCTTTGATTTGTTATTTAACTGGTATTACCAATCTTGATCCGTTGGAATATGATTTGTTATTTGAGAGATTTTTAAATCCTGACCGTGTTTCAATGCCTGATATTGATCTTGATTTTGCTGATACTCGCCGTGGTGAGGTTTTGGAATATGTGGAAAATAAGTATGGCAAAGATCATGTGGCACAGATTATTACCTTTGGAACTATGGCGGCCCGCGCGGCGGTCAAGGACGTTGGTCGTGTTTTGGGTGCGCCTTATGACTATATGGATAAACTGGCCAAGGCGATTCCGATGTTTACGAAACTGGATGAGGCTTTACGAGACGTGGATGAATTTAAACAAATGTATAAGTCTGATCCGCAGGCCAAAAATATTATTGACTATGCGCGTCGACTCGAAGGCGTTTCCCGTCATTCCTCGACGCACGCTTGTGGTGTTTTGATTACCAAGGACCCCTTGGTAGAAAATGTGCCCGTGCAATATGCATCTTCAACCGATCGTAGTATCGTGTCGCAATATTCCTTACATCCGGTTGAGGATTTGGGTTTATTGAAAATGGACTTTTTGGGTTTAAAAAACTTGACCATCATTGAATCGGCGATCCGTATTATTAAAGGCACAGCCAATGTTGAGATTGATATTGAAAAAATCCCTCTTGATGATGTGAAGACTTACAAACTATTTGCCGATGGCGAAACAACTGGTGTCTTCCAATTTGAATCTAGTGGCATGAAGCGCTATTTGCGTGAATTGCGTCCCACTGAGTTTGAAGATATTATTGCCATGGTCGCACTGTATCGACCAGGTCCAATGGAGTGGATTCCTGATTATATTGCCGGCAAACATGGCAAGACTTTGACCTATCTGCATCCAAAATTAGAACCGATTTTGAAAAAAACTAAAGGTGTCGCGATTTACCAAGAGCAAGTCATGCAGATGGCTCGCGATTTGGCTGGCTTTACCATGGCTGGCGCCGATGTCTTGCGTAAGGCGATGGGTAAGAAAATTGTAAAATTATTAGCCGAGCAAAAAGAAAAATTTATCAAAGGCTGCGTTGAAACCAATGGTATGTCAGAGGGTTTGGCGGAAAAGATTTTTTCATTTATCGAGCCTTTCGCTGGCTATGGTTTTAATCGTTCGCATGCGGCGTGTTATGCCATGATCGGTTATCAAACCGCTTACCTCAAGGCGCATTATCCAACTGAGTTTATGGCGGCGCTTTTGACGGCTGATCAACAACATATTGAACGTTTGGCTGTGGAAATTGAAGAAGCACAAAGAATGGGTATTATTGTGAGCCGTCCTGACGTCAATCAATCATTTGAAAAATTTACGGTGGTGAAATCAAATTTTGAAAATGGGGAATTAGTGGGCAAGCGCAAGTCTGGCGACATGATTCGCTTCGGACTCGGCGCCGTCAAGAATATGGGCTCTCACATCGCTTCGGTCTTGATTGACGAACGAAAAATCAACGGTCCATATAAAGATATTACGGATTTACTTGAACGTGTGACCGACAAAGATTTAAATAAAAAATCCCTAGAGAGCTTGGTAAAGACGGGCGCCCTCGATGATTTTGGCGAACGCGGCATGCTCTTGGCGAATGTCGACAATATGTTGTCCTACAACAAGGAAATGTTGAAAAACCAAAACAGCAAACAAACCAGTCTCTTCGCCGACGTCTTGGATGTTGGCGTGCGTAGTATGATTCGTTTAAACAGCGCCCCAGCCATCAATAAGCAGGAAATGTTGCGCTGGGAAAAAGAATTACTAGGTCTATACGTCTCTGATCATCCTTTTTCTGATTATCGTAAAGAATTAGAAGGAATTATTGTTCCTCTTAAAAGAGTGCCTGAGTTTAAGGATGAAGATCAAATGACAGTAGCTGGTATTATTACCAAGATTCAAAAAATTATCACCAAAACCAGTAAGTCAATGTTGTTCGTTAAAATAGAGGACGATTCTGGCGGTGCTGAAGTTTTGGTATTTCCAAATTTATACAAAACTACTTTCTCAATCTGGACAGAAGGCAAGGCTGTAATTATCCAAGGTAAAAAATCCGACAAAGATAACGAAATAAAAATCCTCGCCAATACAGCCGCGGCTGTTTCGCTACGCAATATCCGTGAAGTGGTAGCAAAATTCAACTCAGCTGAATATGGCAACAAAGCCAAAAGTAGCAGTCACGTCATTAATCAAGACCTGCGCTTAATTTTCAACAAAACCATCGACGCCGGCGTCCTAGAACGTTTGCGTGATTTGTTTACGAAATACAAAGGTGAAAATAAAGTCATCTTCGAAATTGGTCTAAATGGAGAAAAGAAAGTTATCGAAACCGATTTCCGCGTGGCGAATTCGACTTTTTTGTTGACGGAAATTAGGAACAAGGTTGGGGATGCGGTGGTGATGCGATAATTATTTTATCTATTTAAAAATTATATAGTATGCACGACGAACGGCCACAAAACGATAAAATTGATCTAAATAAAACAGAAAATGTTATTGATAAGTCTATTGTGACCAATGAAAAGGTTGCTACAATAGAAAGTAAATTAAAAGTAAGTTATTCTGACGCAGAAAAAGTGGCTTTTTATGATTGGTTTTTACAAATACCGGAAAATTCAATCAATAAGCCAATAACCGTATCGACCGTTGATGAGGTGATTGAGATGTTGCCAAAAAATGCTAATTACACAGATGAAAAAATCAATCTATTTTTTAGTAAAGAGAATTTTTTGCCAAGTGAATTGCATTTAATTTTGAGTAGTTTTGCGAAACTGAATAACTCATTTGAAATCTCAATCGTTAAGCACTCTGATGAATTGATTTCGATAAGTATTGGTAATAAATCAAGGAATAGTGGTATTATTTTTAGTGAAGAATATTTTGGTCATTATCACCCGACTGGTTTTGAATTTGAAAAAGCCAAAGAATTGCCAATATGCTTCGTTGCCGGACTGATGCCAAGTAGCGGTGACCTTAAGGGCTATTTTAAATTTCCAGAAACAATAAAAAATGTAACGAGGATTTATTCGAAAAATGGATTTGTGGAGATTAAACCGGTTGGCGAAATGAAAAACAAGGATCAGGAATTGGATGAGTTTAGGGATAAGTATTTTGATTTGTTTATAGGGGTAAATAAATTAAATATTAAGTCAGACGATGAGGTTGTGGAATATTTTAGGGAAAAATTTGGCCTGGAATTGAAATTTGATTATAATATTTAGCTAAATTGATTAATCCTCCCTATAATGCTAAAATAAACTCATGGAAATTAAGAAATCAAAGCTAAAATGGCCGCATGTCGGCAATGCTCACGTAACTGAGTATTTGGAGCGATTATTAGCCAATAAACATAATGAAAAAGCTAGTCAATTGACTGGGACTTTTATATTTAATGGACCAGAGGATTTGGGCAAGACTACCGTGGCGAATTACTTTGCCAAGTCTTTATTGTGCCAGGCTACTGATGGGGCTGACGATTGCGAGTGTGAATCTTGCAAGTTTTTTTCGGCGTTGGATATGGGACACGAGATTGCGCATGGTGATTGTCATATCGTGAAGAAAGATATTGAAAAGAAAAATATTTCTGTGGAGCAAGTCCGTGATTTGATCAATGTTTTAAATATGAGCTCGTTTTTGAATTCGTTTAAAATCGGCATCATCAAGGACGCGGATATGCTGGGCGAAAAGGCGGCGAATGCGCTTTTGAAAACTTTGGAAGAACCGAAAAAAAATGTTATCATTATATTGATTACTAATGACCTGGATGCGATTCCTTTGACGATCAAATCGCGCGCAAAGGTGATGAATTTTTGGCCCGTGCCCGTGGATACGATTTACGACCATTTGCTAAATGTCGGCAAGGCAAAACGTGATGAAGCGAAAATAATTTCGCGCATGAGTTTGGGGCGCCCGGCCTTAGCGATGAAGTTATTACAGGATAAGGGATATTATAATAAATATATTAATCAAATTGAATTATTTTTGAATTTTATTGATCAGGATATCAACGAAAGGTTGCAAGCGGTGAGCGATTTTATTGGCACTAAGAAAGTAGACCAGGACGATGTGCGTGAGGCAAAGAAAATTTTGGAAATTTGGGAAGGTGTGGCGCGTGATTGCTTCCTTTTTAAATATAGTAATAATTTCTTAATCCAAAATGGCGAATTTGAGACTCAGATTAAGAAATTTATGATGGCACGAACAAGTGCAGATATAATTAAGTTGTTAAAAAATATTAAAATAGCGAAAAATTATTTAGTCGCGAATGTTAATTTTAAAACCGTTATCGAAAGTGTAGCGGTGCAAGTTTAAATATATGAAAAAATACTTATATTTCTTACCAATTTTAATGTTTGTACTTACCGGTTGTATTACCATCAATACTGGTGGGTCAGGCACAGCGGCCAAGAATCTTGGCGGTGTTTTTAAGTCAGTGAATAAGGGTGAGACTTGGGCCAATGCTTCAATTATTGCAACGGCAGGCGGCAAGGCTTCAAATTTTAACAGTTTAAATGTATCTTCAATAACAATGGATCCGAACGACAATAAGGCGCTTTATTTTGGTAGTATTGATAATGGTCTTTTGTATACTTACGACGCGGGTGTTTCTTGGTTACTTGATAGAGGGTTGGGCCAGGGAACAATCGAGTTTCTCGCTGTAGACCCGAAAAACAAATGTAATATTTTCGTAACTAGGGCAAATAAGATTTTGAAATCTACTGATTGTAATCGTACTTGGTCACAAATTTATCAAGATAATGATCAAGTATCAATGGTAAATCGCGTCGCCGTCGATCCGATTAATAGTGCTATTATTTATGCCGTTATTTCGCGCGGTGATTTAATTAAAAGTGATGATGGTGGCAATGCTTGGCAGGTGGTTAATCGTTTTGAAGACAGAGTGTCTAAGTTGATTATTAATAACAAGGATAGTCGTGAAATGTTTGTAGTCACCTATAAAAAAGGTGTTTATAGGACCAATGATGCTGGTCAGAATTGGTCACGCATGGTTGAGATTGATAATGCCTTGAAGGATAATGAGCTAAAGTATGATATTAGAGATTTTTTAGTGATTGATAATGAGAACGGGCGCACTTTATATTTAGCCACTTATTATGGATTGTTAAAATCAACTGATAATGGCGCTACTTGGACAAAGCTAGAATTAATTTCTGCAGAAGATCGAGCGACAATTAATGCCATAGCCGTTAACTATGCTAATACTGATGAAATCTACTACACTACCAATTCGACTTTTTACAAATCGCTTGATGGTGGCAAGAGTTGGAAAACTTTGCCCTTGCCGACTAGTCGCGCTGGCTGGAGATTGTTGATTGACCAAAAAAATCCAAGCGTGATTTATTTGGGAGTAGTTAATTTAAATAAATAATGTCGAAAATCTTGAATTTCAAATTTTGAATTTTGAGTGATGGATTATAATAATTTAATTTTTAATATTAAGAAAAAAGTATGAATAAATATATTCAAGAACACGAGGAAGAATTTGAAAATGTGATTGATTTCTTTAAAAAAGAAATCGCGACTTTACGAACCGGTCGCGCCAATCCGGCAATTCTTGACGGTGTCCAGGTTGAGGCATACGGATCTAGAGCTGGCCTGAACAGCATGGCCTCTATTACCGTTGCGGATGCTCAGAGTATCGTGGTGGCTCCTTGGGACAAAAGCGTGTCAAAGGCCATTGAAAAGGCTATTGTAGAGGCAAATTTGGGCGTTGGAGTGGTAAATGAAGGCATGCAATTACGCATAACAGTGCCAAGAATGACGGAAGAAAACCGCAAGGACTTAGTAAAGAAATTAAATGAAAAACACGAAGAAAGCCGTATTAAATTCCGCAAGATTCGAGAAGAAGTAAAAAGCAAGATTGAAAAGGCAGAAAAGGATAAAGAAATTTCCGAAGATAATCGTTTTATTTTCATCGGCGACTTAGACAAGGAAGTGCATGAGAAAAATGAAGAGTTGAAGGCACTTCGGGATAAAAAAGAGGTAGAGGTGATGACAATTTAATTAAACACAAGTAAATAAAAATAATCTATGTTTCTAACAATAATAGTATTTATCTTAGTTCTGTCAGTACTAGTCTTGGCGCATGAGTTCGGCCATTTTTGGGCAGCCAAGAATCGTGGCTTAAAGCCCGTGGAATTCGGTCTCGGCCTGCCTTCACGAGTGTGGTGTATTTACAAGAGCACTGATGGTACTTGGAAAAAGGTTTGGGGAAAACGAGAAATAATCGATGCGGCGGACACTATTTATTCAGTCAATTGGATGCTGTTTGGTGGTTTTGTGAACCTACTTGAAGACGAAGATGCGGGCGGTGATCCCAATCATTTTGCTAATAAGAAAATCTGGGAAAGGGCAATGATTCTTTTAGCGGGCGTAACCATGAATGTGCTTTTAGCTATGTTCTTGTATTCCATCGGTTTTGCCTTTGGATTGCCACAGTCATTAGATGGCGTTGATCCCAAGGCGATTGTTACAAATCACGAAATAATTATTGACCAAATTTTGAAAGACAGTGCGGCCAGCGTGGCAGATTTAAAGCCTAATGATATTATTGTCAGTATTAACGATGTTGAGTTTGGGTCGACGGCGGATTTAATTCTTTTTGTTGATCAAAACATTGACAAGGAATTAACTTATAAAATTAAGAGAAATAATGAAGTACTGGATAAAAAAATTACACCGAAGAAGTTAGTAGAAACAGGCAAGGGCGGTATCGGTATTGGCATTACTGACGTGGGCGTTGTTCGTTACCCTTGGTATTTAGCAATTTGGAAGGGAATATCCTTCACGATTTTATTGTTAATAAAAATGGTGCTAGCCTTTTTCCTTGTTATCAAAAGCTTGGTCATGGGTCAAGGCGCTGGCACAGAAGTGGGTGGACCAGTTATGATTGCAAAGTATGTCGGCCAAGCCGCCCGTATGGGTTTTGGTTATTTAGTAAACTTAACCGCATTATTATCAGTGAATTTAGCCATTATTAATGCTTTGCCGTTCCCAGCGCTAGATGGTGGTCGTGTTTTATTCTTGATTATTGAAAAAATTAAAGGCGGTCCAGTAAAAAGGGAATTGGAAAATGCTGTGAATACTGTCGGTATGGTTCTCTTATTGTTGTTAATGGCGGTGGTCACCTTGAAAGATGTTTTGAAAGTTTTTAAATAATATACTTCTCCCTCTCCCCGCCGGGAGAGGGTCGGGGTGAGGGAGCATTAATAAAGTTTCTACCTCACCCTAACCCTCTCCTGCAAAGGCGAGGGAAATTAAATTGTAATCAATTTTTAATCAATTTTTAATAATTAAGTACTATAATAAAAGTATGAAAATAAACATTAAATCCACAAAAATCGAATTGACCGACGCAATCAAGGATTATGTTCAAGAAAAAATGGACATGCTCGAAAAAAATTTGGGCAGTATCAAAGTCTTGAACTGTGACGTCGAAGTAGGGATGACATCTAATCATCACAACAAGGGCGAAATCTTTCGCACTGAAGTAAACCTAAACCTTCCCGGCGAGTTACTACGCGTTGAGAAGACAGAAGAGGACCTATACCGATCAATCGACAACGTCAAAGATCATTTGACCATGGCGATCAAGAAGTACAAGGAAAAGAGAATTGATAATAATCGACAGGTGGAAGAGGTGTTAGTTGAGGATGTGATGGGTGAGGAATAAAATTTGAATCTTAATTAAAAAACTCCCTTTGGTGGAGTTTTTTTGTTGGTTGAAAATTAATGTTAAATAAGCTATAATAAATATTATTAATGATATTTATTATGCCAATACCTAAAATATTAAACGTCGGATTTAAAATCGATGAGCCAAAATTGTGGGCTATGAATATTCCCGTGGAAGAGATAAATATATCCGAAATTGAATATAATTTAGATATTCCATATTTAGAACAGGAGGGAACTGATGATTGGAATTTATCCCCAAGAATGTTAATTGCTAATTTTGAAAAAGAAATTACGCATGCCAAACAGGTTGAGTTGGCTGAATTAAAATACCCGATTGAAATTTATAAACATCAGGGGAAATGGATTATTCTCGATGGCGTTCATCGCTTTACGAAAGCAGTCCGTCTTGAGTACAAGACGATAAAGGTGAGAAAGATTTCCAATGAGATCGCGCAGTTGGCCAAAAGAATTGATGGCGAGTATTTGAAATGGATTGGAGAAATGAAATAATTAATGGAAGTAATTATGATAAATGGATAAATTCAAACTAAAAATCCGAATACTTCTCTGGTCTTTATTGACGGCTGTCATTGCCGTGCTTTTGTATTTGGGGATTGTGCCTTTTGGAAGGATTTCCTATATTTATCGTTTTGATAAGACCGATGAGTTTATTGGCGCATTGACGCCGAAGGAGCGGGTGAATAATATTCAATATCCGAATACCATTCTGGGCGACCCGGTTTATTTTACTTTGCACACTCCGCGGAGTTTCGAGTCGGCGGTTTTGCATTTGAGGTATAAGAATATAGGCACAGATAATTTAATGAATCCGATTATTGAGGTTGGTCCATTGGTGGACAAGGTTTCTTGGCGTTATAATCTACAACCAGTAGAGAATAAATTAATCGACTCAATTGCCTTAGTGTGGGATAGAATTAATGACGGTGATTTGCAGTTATTGCAAAAAGAAAAGAAATTTGCGAGCGTGAATGAATTTTTGTCTGCGCTGGATGATCCAGGAAAAATTGATTTAAGCAAGGTGGCGGTTTTCAATTATGATTTGAAAACTGAGTATTTACTCAATGACTATAAGGCAATGCCTGGAAATTTAGTGATTGACAAGGCGATGCGTGGGGCGTATCAGTTTTATACTTATATTGATAATGAAAACTTGGATTATAATTTTGAATTTATTGATCTGAATAAAAACAGGGATCAAGATCCGATTGAGGTGCGACTTTTTTACGATAATGACTTAATTGAAACTCGCCAGATAAATGATGATGGGAATAGTACCGACGATGGTAAAGAAAATGCGGTGCAAAAAATGAGTTTTGAGATGCCGGACCTGGGCACTGGGGTTTATAAAATTGAAGTGAAAGTTAACGATGATATTGTGACTAAGAAAATTAGCACAAAACAAAATAAGCTTGCTTTTATAAATGGAATTAGACTGCACGAGGCCGGCAAAAGAAATTTGACCATTTTTACTGATAGTAAAAAAATTCAAAGTAAAACAACTTACCCTAGTTCCTTACAAATAATCAAGGTGGGTGAAAATGAATTGCCACTGACGGAAACCTATAAACAATTTGAAGCGGCTGTGATCAAGGAGTTGAGCGTAGATAAGTCAACTAAAATTGTTTTGGAAAAAGACGGAATTTATTTGAACGGCAATGGTGTGTTTAGCTTTACAGCTGACGCCTTGCTTAATCCGAGTATTAAAAAAATGGACACCAATGTTGATGTAAAAAATGATGGTATTGAATACGTCTTGGCGCGCTATCAGTCGCCGACTGCGAATGACGACTGGAAAGAGGTGGATGTATCCGTGGATTTACGTTATGCTTATCGTGAAAAAGGAAAATATAGCTTCTTGGTCTCAATTCCTGGTCTAAAAGGATATGATGATGTTGATGATGGCATTACAATAAATGAAATGCGGATTGACTTGACAGGCTGGTCAATTATTAGTCGAATAAAAAATATTTTTAAATAATTATGACATTATCACTTAATACCAAAACGAAAACTATTTTTTTAGAATTATTCTACGTTTTAACCGCTTCTTTGCTTATTTTCGCTATTTTGGAAGCGGTTTGGCCACGGGTGGTCTTGGCATATATTAACATCTCTAAAGTGTTGATTCTTTGGATGATTATTGCTATTATATTATTGATGCTTCCCAAGAAGAAGCAGATATAATATATGAATAAAGATTTATTGAAAAATTTACCATTTTTGTTGTTTTTAATGTTTTTTATTTTCCCAATTTTTGGTAAATTTGGGATTTTTTTGTTGGTTGTCGCTGGAGTCATTTTTGGTATAAATTATCTCATTTCAAGAAAAAAATTAAATAATCCCATGTCTGGTGCAATCGACATGGATAAACTTAAAAATATGGACAATGTAAAAAGAGGTGTAGTGACTGGAATAATTGCCATTTTTGGCCTTTGGCTTTTCTTTGCTTCAATCGTGGTGGTTGATGCGGGCGAGACTGGTGTTTATTCCTTGTTTGGCAAGGTGCGTGACAATGAATTAAAATCAGGTTTTCATTTGGTGATTCCGCTGGCACGTGTTGAGAAAATGAGCATTCGAACTGAAGAGTATACCATGAGTATTGTTTCAGGTGAGGGTAATAAAATGGGTGATGATTCAATTACTGCTTTGACTAAAGAAGGTTTGAGCGTCGGATTGGATTTGACCGCTCTTTATCATCTTGACGAGAGTAAGGCATCAGATGTTTATAGAGAATTAGGGATAAACTATAATGAAAAAATTATCCGCCCAATTATCCGTACGGCAATTCGAAATATTGTAGCCGGTTACGAGGCCAAGGAAATGTATTCAAGCAAGAGAGAGGAGGCAGCACAAAAGATTAAAGATCAAGTTCAGACGGAATTAGACACAAGAGGAATTGTCTTGGAAGATATGCTTTTGCGTGATGTGCGTTTACCTGAGAATCTAGCTAAATCAATTCAGGAAAAATTACAAGCCGAACAAAGCACTCAGAAATATGATTTCTTGTTGCAAACAGAAAAGAAAGAAAAGGAGCGAAAAATAATCGAAGCTGAAGGTCAACGTGATGCACAAAAGATTATCAATGAGAGTTTAACCACTAATTATTTGTATTATCAATATATTAATACCCTAAAGGATCGCCAAGGCACAATTTATGTGCCAACCAGTCCAACAACTGGCATGCCGACGTTTAAGGAGTTAGGTAAATAAAATTATGAACGGAGTAGTTATTAAGAAGATTAATAAATATGAAGACGCTCGCGGGTGGTTGGCGGAGTTTTATCGTCATGACGAGGCTGATTACAATCCGGCTATGGCGTATATCAGCGTAACTAAACCAGGCGTGGCGCGTGGTCCCCACGAACATCGTTATCAATCTGATTGTTTTGTCTTTGTTGGGCCTGGAAGTTATGATTTGTATCTCTGGGATCGCCGTGAGGAATCCACAACCAAGGGTGAGCATATCAAAATGGAAGTCGGTGAAAATAATCCAACAATGGTGATTGTGCCACCGGGAGTAGTGCATGGTTATAAGTGCATTTCTGAGACTGACGCTTATTCTATAAATCTTCCAGATAGACTGTATAAAGGAATCCAAAAGCAAGACGCCGAGGTTGATGAGATTCGTTGGGAGACAGATGGGGAGTCACCATATAAGATTTAATTTAAAATAATTTAATTACTGTGAATTAGTAATTTTCCACCTAGGGAGGGTAATTAATAATTCATATTAAAAAAAATGGATTGTATTTTTTGCAAAATCGTTAACGAGGATATTCCTGGTTATAAAGTTTATGAAGATGATAAGGTGGTGGCCTTTTTTGACATATTGCCGATTAGTCCTGGGCATACAATTATCGCACCAAAAAATCATGTTTCCGATGTTGAAGATTTAACTGATGAAGATATGGCGGCGATGGCTATTGTTGTGAAGAAGGTTGGTAAGGCGATTTTGGCTGGCTTGGGCGTGAAGGGTTATAGTGTGTTTTTGGATAATAAGAGTGCTGCAAACCAACACGTGCCTCATGTGCATTTTCATTTAGTACCAAGAGATGAGGGTGATGGATTAGAAAGATGGCCTTCAAGCGGATATGGTGAAAAAGAAGCAGAGGCTTGTTTGAGTAAAATAAAGGCAAATTTAGCATAATAAGACAACTAGGTATCTTGGCGGCTCGACAACTAAAATTATCGAATAACATTATTAAATAATTTTAGTTGTCCAGTGGTTTAATCACTAGCGTCTACAAAATGTATGTGTATTTTTTGTAAAATTGTCTCAAGTGAAATCCCGTCGTACAAAGTCTATGAAGATGATTTTGTCTTAGCCTTTTTGGATGTCGCCCCCGTTAATTATGGACATGTTTTAGTCATCCCCAAAAATCATTATGCGAATATGGAGGAGGTGACCAATGACGATCTTTGTCGTGTTATAACTGTAGTAAAAAAAATCGGTCAGAGCTTGAAAGAAAATTTCAATATCACTGGTTATAATATACAAGAGAACAATGATCCGGTTGCTGGTCAAGTTGTCTCCCATCTTCATTTTCATATTATTCCAAGATTGGAAAATGATGGATTGCTTTTGTGGAGTGGTGGACGATATGGTGATGATGAGATCCAAGAAGTCTTGAATAAAATAAAAATCAAATAAATAAAATAAAAATTTTTTCTAAAAACAAAACTTAAAAGATTCTGAAATTTTTAATAAATATTGTATTCGTGTATGAAAAAATTTTTTAAGAAATCCCAAAGCGTGATTTTTATTTTAGTAGTTATTTCTCTATTAGCGTTACCGTTTAATAATTTAGTAGTTTTAGCAGAAAGTTCAAATGCGCCAACTGTTGTTGGTGATTTTTATGATGATTTTGCCGTGAATTATCTGGAAGAGAAGGCTGGATTTTTAGTGTCTGTTACTTTGGCTAGTAGTAGTGCGGGGGATGTTCTTGAATTGTATAGCGATGAAGGACAAATTTGTGATATAGATGTAGGCTGTGATGAAAGCACTTTCGCTGGGCATCAGGCGATAACTTTAAATACTGAAGATACTGCCAAACAATATGATTTTACATTAAATCATGGACAACTAACCGATGGAACATCATCGTTGACTTATTTAATCTGGCATAACGAGGGGACGGAAATTGACCCAGTGTGGGTAGATGGAGCGCAAAGTGATATTCTTTATTTATTTATTGATACCATTGGCCCAGATATAAGCATTTCTGCACCAGCGTCTGGAGATGTTGTCAACGCTAACCGCGTGATAGAATTTGATCCGCATGCTAGTGATTTAAACGTCGTTAATATCGAGTGCAGAATTAATGGAAATGATTGGTCTACTTGCGAAAGTGGTGTGACCACAATTGGTGATATTATCGGATTTGTTAATCTTCCAGATACGGCAACTAGTGGCATTAATGCGTTTACATTTTATGTTCGGGCTGAGGATGAATATGGAAACACTAAGATATCCACAACTTCGGAGATAATTAAGGATACGACAAATCCAGTTGGGCATGCTAATGTAACAAACGGCACAGTTACGGAACAGATTCCTACTTTTGATGTTACGGTTACTTATAATGAGATAATGGATACTGGTGTTGATCCAGTTATTTCTTTTGGTCCGACAACTAGTTTTATTTCAACAACATCTAATGGACATTGGGGCACAGATGATAATGCTAATGATGTTTGGATGCAATCGTTTAGATTGGTAGATGTGGATGAGGAGCAGATTGGGGTGGTTATAAAAAGTACCGGGGCAATCGATTTGGTAGGTAACCCAGAAAGCACAAGCACGATAGGCTACCTAAATATTGATACAAAAGCGCCACTAGCTGCGATTTCTATTGATAATTATCTTATTCATAGAGGTGATCTACTCCAAACGGTAACGGTTGATTTTGGTGAAGAAATGTTTGTAGATAATGATAGCCAAATAGGCGAATTTAGTGACAGTCAGGATTGGGAGCTTTTGAATTTTGGTTGGATTGATAATAATAGTTCCTATGTTATGAATTTCAGATATTATGGAGTCGATGGCAATGGTATCGATAATGGAATTGACGAAGATTATTACGTCGTATTAGACTCTGTTCTTACTGATATTGCGGGCAACGATGCGCTATTTGCGTCATCATCGTTATTTAGGATTGATACAAAAACTCCATTCGGCTACAGCGCTGATATTGACCAATCTTTAATTGATCGTAGTAATCAAAAGAGCCTCTCTTTTACCTATGTGGCCGTTGAGCTTGGAGCGACTTACTACTACACAGTTGATGATGGTAATGTTAAGACCCCGGCGATTAGTGGAAATGGTCTTGTGGCGACGGCCACCAGTGTTGTCTCCGGTCTCGATGTTTCTAAGCTGAGTGATGGCACGCTGACTTTGACATTTAATTTAATTACTGAGGCTGGTTACGAGGGTGTGGCTGTGTCAGACACTGTGCTTAAGAAAATTACGTCATCATCAGGTTATATTCCCCCCTCAAGTGTACCGGTGTTTATTGTGCCGCCTGTAATTATCCCACTGATTATTCAGGAAGAAGTTAAGGGTTTGAATATTGAGAAAGGTGAAGTTGGCGGTGAGGGCGATCTTGATCTGGAAAAAGATCTTGTGTTGCGGAGTGATAAGATTTTGGGAATAACTTTTGTTAGTAATAGCACAAGCACGCCTGATAAGAAAATTATAAAACTTTTTGCCGGCAAAAATATTAATAAATTCTCCCAGGATTTAATTACGAGTTTTATTCGCACTGGCTCGGAGTGGGTGAGTAATGTGGGAGCTGGCGAGAGAATGAGCGTGATTGAAACCTATTGGCAGGTTTATGGTAAGTTTCCGGTGACTAAATCAGAATGGTTTGATGTCTTTAATATGACGAATGGCGAATTGCCGGAGGCGGTAAGTAAAGTTGCACTGGATAATGCGCGACAGTCTTTTGTAAAGATATATAAACGTAAGGCGGTGATTGCCAACAAGAAGGACCAGGCTGCCTTGAACTTGATTGCCTACGGCTTACGAGTGCGTCATCGAAACATGAGCTACGAAAAAGTAGCGTTGAAAAAATTTCAAAAAATTTATAAATATAACCCATCTTCCATGATGGATTGGAATCTTGTTAGAGCGATTGCTTATTCAGGCGTGAAGCTGTAGCTTGGGTCATTAATATTTAGTTAAAATATATATAATTATTCTTATATGAAAATTTTAGTAACTGGCGGAGCCGGCTTTATTGGTTCAAATTTTATCAGGTATTGGTTAAACAATAATCCAGAAGACAGTATTGTTAATCTTGATTTATTGACATATGCCGGCAACATTGAAAACTTGCGCGATTTGGAAAATAATCCGCGCTATGATTTTGTGCAGGGTGATATCTGCGACGCGGATTTAGTTAATAAATTAGTTGTGGACGTTGATGTGATTGTACACTTTGCAGCTGAGTCTCACGTGGATCGTTCCATTGAGAATAGTGCTGATTTTATTCGCACCAATGTTCTCGGTACGCATGTTTTGTTAGAGGCGGCAAAAAATAACGGAAATATACGTTTCCATCATATTTCCACTGATGAAGTTTTTGGTGCTTTGAGCATGGACGATGAGCCTTTCCATGAAAATACACCATATGATCCGCGCAGTCCTTATAGCTCATCAAAAGCGTCCTCTGATCACTTAGTGCGCGCTTATTACCATACTCACAAATTGCCTATTACAATTTCTAATTGTTCTAATAATTACGGACCATATCAATATCCGGAAAAATTAATCCCCTTATTCGTAACAAATTTAATTGAGGGCAAGAAAGTAACTGTTTATGGTGAAGGTAAAAATGTTCGCGATTGGATTCATGTTGATGATCATAATGCCGGCGTGGAGGCGATTATTAAAAAAGGTCGTATTGGTGAGACTTATTGCCTCGGCGGTGATGGTGAAATTGCAAATATTGATATTACTAAAAAAATATTGGATATTATGGGCCATGAGCATGACATGATTGAGTATGTGACTGATCGCAAGGGCCATGATTTACGCTATGCAATTAATTTTTCTAAAGCAAAAAAAGAATTAGGCTGGGAGCCGTTGATTGACTTTGAAGAAGGTTTACGTAAGACGGTTGAGTGGTACAAAGGTGCTGAAAATTGGTGGAAGAAATTAAAAAATAAGAATTAAAAATGAGTAAAAAAATATTATTTGGATTAACTACGACGCCTGGGTCTGATTGGCGAGAAAAAATTCGAAAAATAGATGATTTGGGAATAAAAGAGTTAGCTTTGTTCCCGACATTTTTAAAACCTGAAGAACGAAAGGAGTTGTATCAGTTATTAGAAGGAACAAATCTGGAAAATATTCCACACGTTCATCTACGTGACGATATGGAGCAGTGGGAGCTTGATTATTTCGTTGAAAGATATAAAACGCAAGTTTTTAATATTCATTCCCATAAAGCCGTGGCTGATTATTACAAAAACAGTAAATACGTCGACATGATCTATATTGAAAATCATTATCATATTGACGATGATTTTAGGAATGCCCTTAATCTGTTTGCCGGCGTATGTCCTGATTTTTCACACTGGGAAGATTACGGTGTTATTCAGGAATCTAGGAGCTATGATCAATTTCCAGAAATTTTGAAATCAAGAAAAATCGGGTGTTGCCATATCTCCGCCATTAGGGATTATCCAGATATATTAACAAATTATTTAAACGGTGAAGAGGTAAGAGTTTTTGGTTGGCATAAGTTTGAAAAATTAAATGAGTTTGATTATTTAAAAAAATATTTTAAATATTTACCAGACTTAATTAGTATTGAGTTGGAAAATTCTTTTAAAGAGCAAATATTGGCAAGAGATTATATTATTAATTTAATAAAACAATATGAATAAAATATTACTAGTTGGTGCTCAGGGTAATTTGGGCGGGCAATTGAAAAAAGTTTTTGCAAAGTATGATGTATATTCTTGGGATCGTGATGAGATTGATATTGCGAATCGGGAGCAAGTTATGAAAAAAATTACAGACTTGGAGCCGAATGTAATAATTAATGCCGCGGCCTATAATGCAGTTGATAAATGTGAAGCAGATGAAGCAGAGCTGCAAGCAGCACAGACTATTAATGGCGATGCGCCAGGTTTTTTGGCTGAGGCGGCTCTGGAGGTCGGCGCAACCTTGATTCATTATTCTAGTGATTATGTTTTTAATGGTGAGGTGACTGAAGAGTTTAGGGAAGATGCACAGACTAATCCGATAAATAAATATGGTGAAACGAAATTGGCTGGTGAAAAAAACGTTCTTCGGTTTTCCGATCAGGGTTTGAAATATTTCATTGTTAGACTTTCAAAATTATTTGGACCAAAGGGTGAGAGCGAGGTAGCGAAACCGAGTTTTTTTGATGTGATGTTGAAATTGGGCCGAGAAAGAGAATCGATTGACGTGGTGAATGAAGAAAGGAGTTGCTTTACTTATTCTCCAGATTTAGCCTTGTGGACAAAAAAGCTTTTGGAAAGTGACAGTACCTTCGGCATTTATCATTTTGTAAATGAAGGCGCTTGTACTTGGTATGAGTCAGTTTTGGAATTGTATAAAATGGCAGATATTAATATTCGGGTTAACGCCGTGACGTCTGATAAATTTCCTAGACCAGCGAAACGACCGACTTGTTCAGTTTTAGTAAATACAAAATTCGAAAAAATGCGCAGCTATCAAGATGCGCTAAAAGAATATTTAAGTCAATTATAATATTTAAAATACCCGCCGTCGCTAAAAAGCTATGGTGTGGCGAGGAAAAACTATGAAAGGAATTATACTTGCAGGAGGGAATGCAACACGATTAAGACCGTGTACGAAAATTACCTCAAAACAGTTATTGCCGGTTTATAATAAGCCGATGATTTATTATCCGTTAAACACCTTGATTAAGGCTGGAATTACGGAGATTATGATTATCATTGCGCCAGAGCGAGCTGGTAACTTTTTGAATTTACTGGGCAGTGGCCGTGAATTCGGAGTCGATTTTACCTATGAAGTGCAGGATAGTCCTCGTGGTCTAGCTGATGCTTTTATAATTGGTGAGAAGTTTATTGGGAATGATGATGTAACGATGATTTTGGGAGATAATATTTTTGAAGATGATTTTAGCAATGACATAAGAAATTTTAAAAAGGGGGGTAAAATTTTTGCTAAAAAAGTTGATGATTCCAAGCGTTTTGGTGTAGTTGAATTTGACGAAAACATGAAAGCCATTTCCATTGAAGAAAAGCCTGAAAAACCAAAGAGTGATTACGCGATTACCGGACTATATATATATGATAACCGTGTTATAGAAGCAGCAAAAAATGTAAAACCAAGTCATCGTGGCGAGATTGAGATTACTGATTTGCATAATTATTATCTGCAATTAGGTGAATTGGAAACAGCCATAGTGAATGGCGCTTGGCTTGATGCCGGGACTTTTGATAGTTTGCTCGAGGCGCAAATTTTGGCAAAAGAGAAATTGCAGTATGGGATGGTTATTTAAATACATTCGTCATTCCCGCGAAGGCGGGAATCCAGGCGCCACAGACAATGGATGCGTAATCATAGAGACTAATCTTAATACATAAATTGATAACAAATAAAACTTCGTAAATTTTAATTCTACTTATTCTAAAAACAATCTGCGAGGTACCTGGATCCCCGCCTTCGTGGGGATGACGGTAGTTATTATTGATAATTTTACAAATATATGCCGAAAAAAGATTACAAAAAAATAGAAAAAGAATTGACTTTCGCGAAGCGGAATTGTTGGGATGTTTGGGGTGAGGCGGAGCAGAAGAAGGCTTTGGCTTTTTCGGAGGGGTATAAGGATTTTTTGAATAAGGCGAAGACGGAGCGCGAGGCAGTCTCGGTTGGTGTGGAGATTTTAAAGAAAAAAGGTTTTAAGAGTGTTGGGGAATTAAAGAGTTTGAAAGCGGGTGATAAATTTTACTCTGTAAATCGCGGCAAGGGCTTGATTGCTGGCGTGATTGGCAAGAAGCTATTTGACGAGGGTTTTCGTTTGGTGATGTCGCACATTGACTCACCGCGTTTGGACGCCAAGGTTATGCCGCTCTATGAGGATGAGAAATTGGCTTTTTTAAAAACGCATTATTACGGCGGAATCAAGAAATATCATTGGCCGACTATCCAATTATCTTTGCACGGTTTTGTTGTTTTAAAAAATGGTAAACAGGTTTCTTTTGTGATTGGTGAGGACGACAATGATCCTATTTTTATGATTACTGATTTGTTGCCACACTTGGCTCGTCGTCAAATGGAAAAGACACTAGATAAAGGAATCGTGGCAGAGGAATTAAATATTTTAATTGGCTCAATTCCTGTTGTTGATAAAGATATTAAGGAGCGGGTGAAATTGGCAATCCTTGAGCATTTGAACATTAAATATGGCATGATTGAGGAAGATTTCTATAGTGCGGAGATTGAAGCTGTGCCATCAGCCAAGGCACGCGATTTGGGCTTTGACCGCTCCATGGTGGCTGCTTACGGCCAAGATGACCGTGTTTGTGCGTATGGCTCTTTTGACTCCTTGTTGACCGCAAAATCTGTAAATCAAACGCAGATTATTTATTGGGTGGATAAGGAAGAAGTTGGTTCAGAGGGTTTGACTGGCGCCATTTCTAATTATTTCGAAGTAACCATTTCTAAATTATTAGGCTTGGTTGGCAAACCAAAGGGTTTTAGTGAAGTGCATGAACTTTTTTCTCGTAGCATGGCCTTGTCTAGTGACGTAACCGCTGGTTATGATCCCGATTACAAAGACGTACATGATCCACTCAATGCCGCACGTTTGGGTTTTGGTGTTGCCTTAGAACGACACACGGGTCACAGGGGTAAGAGCTCAACATCTGAGGCAAATGCGGAGTATGTGCAAAAGATTCGGACCATTTTGAATGCAGCGGGTGTTATTTGGCAATCAGCTGGATTGGGCAAGGTTGACGAAGGTGGTGGTGGCACTATTGCCATGTTCATGGCATCTCGCAATCTGGAGATTATCGATATCGGTGTGCCTCTATTTAATATGCACGCGCCGATGGAGATTGCCTCAAAGGCGGATATTTATTCAACCTATTTAGCATATAAGGCTTTTTTTGAGAACTAGATTTTTTGGTTCCTTCTCCTGGATAGGAGAAGGTTAGGATGAGGTAGAAGGGCTATGAAAATTATATAGGGAGTTATAAATTTATGAAATTAATAATCGGTACAATTACATATAACAATTCAACGGTAAAATACTTGCCCGATTTTTTTGATAGTTTAAAAAAGCAAACCTTTACCGATTTTAAATTATTAGTAGCTGATAACAGTGAAATGGAAGAAAATGAGAATAAGAAATACATGGATAATGTTGCCGATCTAAATTTTGATTTTTGGTGGAATAAGGAAAATCTTGGCTTCGGGCGCGCTTATAATAAAATAATTAAGCGAGCGATTGAATTCGGGGCTGATTATTTCTTGGTCATTAATCCTGATGTGAAATTAACTGAAACAGCCTTGGAAAAAATGGTGTCGGTCCTGGACGCAGATTCAAGTCTTGGATCGGTTAGTCCAAAAATTTTGAAGTGGGACTTCTCCGAAATTCAAAATTCAATCCGCCGGGGCGGACAAAATTACGAATTAATTGATACTTGTGGTATCGGATTATTACCAGGTTTGCGTTTTGTAGATATTGGTCAAGCTCAAGAAGATAAAGGACAATTTGAAAATGTAGACATACTGGGTCCGAGTGGCGCCTGTGGCTTATATCGCATTTCCGCACTACAACAAATTGCCGAGAATGGAAAATATTTTGACGAACTAATGTTTATGTACAAAGAAGATTGTGATTTGGTATACCGCTTGCATTTAGCTGGTCTTAAATCAAGATATGTCACTGAGGCGATTGTCTATCATGACCGCACGGCGAGCGCAATCGGAGAAAGCAATTTGGATATTATTAAAAATCGCAAAAATAAATCTAAGCAAGTGCGGATTTGGTCATTTGTAAATCAGCAAATTATTTATTGGAAATACTGGCGTGTCATTAGTGGCCGTGAAAAGCTGGTAGTTGTTTGGAATCAAATAAAGCTCTTGGCGTACATTATTTTATTCGAACAATATTTATTGTTGCATTTAATAGAAATGCGAATGAAGTGCCGCCTAGCCAAAGTTTACTAGTCTATTCTCCCTCTCCTTGCCAGGAGAGGGTCGGGGTGAGGTAGTTTTTCGTGGCAAAATGAATATATTAAATTATAAATAGCATTAAAATATATGGATTTAAGCATCGTCATCGTCTCCTGGAATGTCCGCGATAAATTGCGAGACAACTTAAAAGCTCTTTTTCAAAGTGAGGGTGATTTTAGTTATGAGGTAATTGTGGTTGATAATGATTCAGCCGATGATACCGTCAAGATGGTCGAGACTGAGTTTTCTTTAGTTGAAGTGGTGGAGAATTCTTACAATGCGGGCTTTGCGCGTGGTTGTAATTTGGGAATAAATATGGCGACGGGTGATTTTATTCTTTTGCTCAATCCAGACATGCGCGTTTTTCCGGATACGCTCAAAAACATGCTTGATTGGATGCGCGCCAATCCGCAAGCCAGTGTGGCCGGATGTCATTTGGTGACTGAGACGGGAGAAACGATGCCACATGTTCGTCGCTTCCCAACAGCGTGGAATCAGTTAGCGGTAGTTTTGAAAATTCCACATATTTTTTCGCATGCACTGGATAAATATTTGTGCGTTGATTTTGATTATAGTAAGGCAGCGAAAGTTGATTCGATTCGAGGTGGATTTTTTATGGTAAACATGTTGAGTGACAATAAACCATTATTTTGGATGGATGAAAGATATTTCTTGTGGTTTGACGAGGTGGATTATTGTAAAAAAGTTTATAATGGGCACAACGGCTCGAATAAGGGCGAGGTCTGGTATACACCAGCGGCAAAATGTATTGATTATGTTGGTCAGAGTTTTAAGCAAGTGGGCACAATCAAAAAACAATTGTATTTTCGAAATTCAATGTTGAAATATTTTAAAAAATGGCATCCGTATTGGCAATACCTGTTATTGAAAGCCGCCTGGCCAATCGGTCTAACCCTGACTTTTGTTTTAGGCAAGCTGAACGTCAAAAGCAAAGCAAAAACTTAAATTGCTTTCTTTTGAAAAAACTTAATATACACAATCGGTAAAATGCCAACAGTGTTGAGTAGAAAAATTGCAACAAACCAATTCAATTGGTCATTCTTGCTTGCTTTCCAAAGCGCCATGCCTTTCCAGCTTGCTTCCCAGATAATGAGAATAAGTAATAATGCGCTCATTTCTGGTGTTAGAGATTGAAACATAACTTTAAGTTAATTATTAAACTATTTTAATTATATCATTAATCAAATTAAACGTAAATTAAATGAAATTAATCGTCCATCAAAATCAAATCAATGGTCACCCCGAACATTTCCTCCGCAACGCCGGCTATGGTTTTATCGTTGACCGTAAAATGGGCAAAGAAAGCTTCGTGCGTCGTTTGGGGCGTGACCATTATCCGAGATTGCACATGTATGTCAAGCGAGAAGGTGAGAAAGTAATTTTCGATATTCACTTAGACCAAAAACAAGCCAGCTATGCCGGCTCTGCTCATATGCACAATGCCGAACATGATGGACCGGTGGTTGCTGATGAGATTGAGCGCTTGAAAGAGATTGTAATCGGTGGTGTCCGGGGTGCAGAGCAAAACGCACAAGTAAATGTTCGTGATGGGGATAATGACAATGTGATTGGAAACGGTACTTATGAGAAGAATTTTAAAGTTGCGGAAAAGAAGGGCTGGTTAGGGCGATTATTTTCGTAAATAGTTGGCCTGTTGTTAAGTTTTATATAATGCTGTAAATTGATTAATATATGCAACCATCAGAAGAAATAAAATCCAGACTTGATATCGTGGACGTTATTCGCGATTATATCCAACTCCAGGCGGCTGGGGGGAATTTTCGGGCGCGCTGTCCTTTTCATCAAGAAAAGTCGCCATCTTTCATGGTGTCTCCTGAAAAGCAGATTTTTCATTGCTTTGGTTGTTCCAAGGGTGGGGATGTTTTTTCGTTTGTGCAGGAGATTGAGGGAATTACTTTTATTGAGGCTTTGCGTCTTTTGGCGCCAAAAGCGGGAGTGACTTTGAAGCAGGAAGATCCGAAGACCTATTCGAAACGGAATCGAATTTTGGATATTTTGGATATTTCTCGAAAATATTATCACAAGGTATTGATGGACAGTAAGGCAGCGGAGAAGGCGCGTGATTATTTGGAGAAACGTGGTTTGACTGAGGACACAATTGAAGAATGGCAAGTTGGTTATAGTCAGGATTCTTGGGATGACTTGATAAATATATTAAAAGAACGAGGCTTCAAAGATGAAGAAATTTTTGCATCTGGTATGTCGGTAAAAAAAGAAGAGACCGGGCGATATTATAATCGCTTTCGTGGTCGTATTATGTTTCCGATTAATGATGTGAATGCCAACACGGTTGCGTTTACCGCGCGTGTGTCCCCAGAGAAAGAAGCGACAGAAAAAATGGGGAAGTATATTAATAGCCCCCAGACTGACGTTTACGACAAGAGTAAGGTTTTATTTGGTTTGGATAAGGCCAAGGTGACCGTAAAGAATCAGGACTATGCGATTTTAGTTGAAGGGCAAATGGATGTTATTACGGCGCATCAGAATGGTTTTCGTAACGTGGTTGCGTCTTCAGGCACAGCTTTGACCAAGGAACAGCTTAATTTGTTAAAAAGATTTTCAAATAACATTGCGCTGGCTTTTGATATGGACAAGGCTGGGATTATGGCGGCTGACCGCGGGATTCGCGAGACATTGCGCGAGGGGATGAATATTAAAATAATTGAAGTGCCTAATGGAAAGGATCCGGATGAGTGTATCAAGAATGATTTGGATGGTTGGGTCGGTGCTTTAAAGAATGCGAAGCAGATGATGCAATATTATTTTGACCAAACCTTCACTGGTTTGAATATTTCCAAGATTGAGAATATAAAAAAAGCGCAAGAAAAGTTGCTGCCGATAATTGCGATTTTGCCCAACAAGATAGAGCGTGATTTTTGGATTTCTAAGTTTAGTCAGATTACCAATAGTGACGAATCTGTTGTTCGTGAAGAATTGTCAAAAATTCTTAAAAATAGCGAGGGTAATCAGTATCAAGATCGAAATCAAGTTGAGGTGCGAAAACTAGAAAATGTGTCTAGGACTAGAGAAGATCAGTTAAGTCAGTTACTTCTGTCCTTTGCTTTTAAATTTCCATATTTATTTGAATATTTAATAAATAATCTCCCAATTGAGCATCTTTCCGGACAGGAAAATAAAGCTATTTACAAAAAATTAATATTCTACTATAATAACAATATAAATAATCAAGAAACTTCTAGTGAATTTGAGTATTTTGAATTTAGGAATTGGCTACTTAGCGATAAGGAGGCAAAAAATCAAATAGAAATAGAAAACCAGTTAAAATTAGCGGAAAAACTGGTTCTTTTAATTGATAAAGAATTTACTGGTTTAGATGATGAAAATGCCAAAGAGGGCTTAATTGGGATGTTGAAGGACTTAAAAGCTATCCACAGAAAAAACAAAATGAAAGAAATTGAAAGAATGATAGTGCAATTAGAAGCCAACACAGATATTGATAGCGAAGATGAAATTAATGGCTTAATGAATGAGCTCAAGTATTTATCTGAAAATTAAAAAATAATCATATATAGTAAACGAATTTTTATGCCTAAACTAAAAACAACAATGAAAGATATTATCAAGAAAACTGCCAAAACCGCAGCTAAGCTTGTTGGTAAGGGAAAGGAGCAGCAAAAGGTAGATAAGAAAGAATTGCCAAAAAAAGCACCAGTAAAGAATCATGTTGTTAAAAAAATTGTGGTAACACAAAAAAAAGCGGTTGAGAAAAAAACAACGCCTGCTAAGAAACACGTTGAGCATAAATCGTCTGCTAAAAAAGAGAAAGAGGCTCCGGCTCCGAAGCCAGCTCCAAAACCAGTACCAAAAGTTGAAGAACCAAAAAAGGAAGTAATGCCACCTGAGGAGGCGAGGGTAAATAGCTTGATCAACAAAGGTCGTTCTCGTGATTTTGTAACCGAGACCGAGCTGCTTTATGTTTTTCCCGAGGTTGAAGAATATATTTATGATTATGAATTGTTTCTAGAGAAATTACAAAGAAATGGCGTACGTATTATTGAAGATACTGGCAAGATTTTGGAGACAAGCTTTTTGGATACGGATAATTTTGTAGCCAAGAAAGATGGTGATGCGCCCAAGAAAAAAGAACGTGTCTTTGAGGGTAGCAATGTACTTGGTCGCGATATCGCTGATTTGTCCAAGTTGAGCTCTGACTCAATTCAAATGTATTTGAAGGAAATTGGTCGTGTACCGTTATTAAAGACTGAGGATGAGGTTGAATTGGCGAAGAGAAAAGAACGTGGTGACCGTAGAGCGGAGCACAAATTAATTCAAGCCAATCTTCGTTTGGTAGTTTCGATTGCCAAGAAGTTTACCGGCGCCAAGGGCTTGAGTTTATTAGATTTGATTCAAGAAGGTAATATTGGTTTGTTTAGAGCGGTTGAGAAATTTGATTATCGCAAGGGTTACAAGTTCTCAACTTACGCGACTTGGTGGATTCGTCAAGCGATTACGCGTGCCCTGGCTGATCAATCTCGAACTATTCGTATTCCAGTGCACATGGTTGAAACAATTAATAAGTTTACCCAGATTGAAAGACAATTAATCCAAGACCTAGGACGTGAACCATTGCCAGAAGAAATTTCCGCCGAAATGCACGAAGACATCGACAAGGTTCGTCACATCATCAAGATTTCCCAAGATACAATTTCCCTAGAAACATCCGTCGGCGACGACGACGAAGATTCCACTTTGGAAAACTTCATCGAGGACGTTCGCTCAGTAACTCCAGATCGTTCGGCTGCTTTGCAACTTTTGAAAGATTATGTAAAAGAGGTAATTCAACAACTCTCCCCAAGAGAGCAAAAGATTATCGAAATGCGTTTCGGTCTAACCGACGGCGTGGCACATACCCTGGAAGAAGTCGGTCGAGAGTTCGACGTTACCAGAGAACGTATCCGTCAGATCGAAGCCAAGGCTTTGGAAAAAGTTCAAAAGCATGATGGTATTCAAAAGCTAAGAGATTACTAATATATCTCCCTCTCCTGGCCAGGAGAGGGTCGGGGTGAGGTGGTTTTCGAAGCTGATACCCGTGTTAAGAATTTGGTCTGAATAATAGACATGAAAAAAATAATCCTAAAAGGCGAGGGGGCAACTATTCTGTTTGCCAGAAAAATAGCTGATAAACTAAAAGGCGGCGAAGTAATCCTCTTATCCGGAGACCTCGGCGCTGGCAAAACCACGTTTACCAGAGGCTTAGGCAAAGCCCTAGGGGTCAAACAGAACGTCAACAGCCCCACCTTCGTCGTTATGAAGGTTTATCACGCAAATACCCCCACGGTCAATAAATTTGTCCACATCGACGCCTACCGCTTAGAATCAGGTCGCGATTTAACCAATATCGGCGCATCAGAGTATTTTGGAGCGGAAAAGACGGTTACGGTAATAGAATGGCCTGAAAAAATAGCTGATGTTTTGCCTAAAAATACAATAAACATTAGTATAAAAAATGTAAGCGAAGACAGCCGCGAGTTCACGGTAAAAAACAATAAAAAGACTGAAATCTTAGCAATTTAGCAAAGGAATTGACATATTTTAAAAATTTGGTATTATATAAATAAGCTGAAAATCTTTCAGTTTTATTTTTTTGCAGTCGAGGAAAATGAATTCCAGACTATACAAAAAGCCGTTGGTTTTTATAATAAAGAAAAAAAAGAATAAACATTCCCAGGTAGCGCAGCGGTAGCGCAGTTGACTGTTAATCAATTGGTCACAGGTTCGAATCCTGTCCTGGGAGCTTAACAAAAGTATAGCGTTCTGCTATATTTTTTTGTTACGTATTTAATAAATAGTAATCGAACTTATATTACTCATAAACAAACATATCAAGGAGATAAAAGATGTTATTTTTTCTTTGGAAAAATCATCAAAAAAGCAATGGCTTAACGCCTAGTCGGGTAAAAGGTTATGTTAGTGCAGATTCAATAGAAGATGCGCGAGCTAAGCTTAAACTATCATTCACGCTCTCGAGAGTGGTGCAAAACAGGCAAGTGGTTGGATATAAGAAAACTGAAAAACATAAAACTGTTTATTACTTGGCTGAAGCCAATGGTTTAGTTTCCGGAGAGGATATAACGTCAATATAGTGATACGACGTAAATTACATCATCAAATTAATGGGACACATTCAGAGGGCACCCGCATTTCGCGAAGCCCTCTTTTTTATTTAACAAATGTTGAATAATTTGAAATTGTGATATAATACGGATATATAATATTAAAGTAATAAATTAGTCGTTAAAAATATGACAACAGAAAAAATAAGACCGCGTGTTGGCGTTGGTGTGTTAATTCAAAATAGCAAAGGCGAGGTGTTGCTTGGTTTGCGACAAGGGGCGCATGGTGAGGGTGAGTGGAGTTTTCCGGGTGGGCATTTGGAGTTTGGGGAGACTATTTTTGAAACGGCAAAGAGGGAGGTAAAAGAGGAAGTTGATCTTGATGTGAGTGAATTTGAATTGATTTCCGTGGCTGACGAATTGCGTTATATTATAACTGACAATAAACATTATCTTAATATTGGTATCAAGGCTGTGTACAATGGCGGTGATCCGAAACTTATGGAGCCGGACAAATGCAAAGAATGGCGCTGGGTGAGCTTGAATGATTTGCCGAAAAGATTATTTAAGGGGACAGAGTTGGTTATTAGAAATTTTAAGGACGGAAAAATATATCAACCAAATAACTAAACAATTGGAATATGAATAATTTAAAAAAACTTATCTAATTTTAGGTAAGTTTTTTTATATCTAATATTTATTATAAATTAAATTGTTAATACATTGACATGGACTTAAAATGTGTTAATCTTCTATGACGTAGTTCTTTTTAAGAATAAAACTTTATATCTTGTTATATAAACAAGGGAGGCCAGTAATGAAAAAAATTTTATTAGTCGATGACAGTCCCGTGATTCGCGGGTTTCTAAAGCCTGTCCTAGAAGATGCCGGCCACATGGTGACAATTGCCGATTGTTCCCTGGAGGCGCTGGTGCACCTAGTTGGTAATCCCGATTTTGATTATATTCTCACGGATTATCGCAGACCGCAAATGGATGGAGTTGAGTTCGCAAAAGCAATTCAAGAAAAAGGGATTAAAATTCCCGTAATAATGATAACCGCTAGTCCCGAAAGGATAAATAAAGATGATCAAAATATTTTTTTGGCCATCTTTTCAAAACCAGTCCAAACTGAGGCCTTAAAGAATTTGATTGAGAGGTAAAAGAGGTTAAATTTAAACAAAAGCGTTGCCTATAAAGCACGCTTTTTTATTATCTTATTTTTTGCTAATTTTATTGTTTATTTTAACTTTTAATGATAAAATAAAAATAATCTTGTAATGAAAGACGATTATATTCGTCTAAATAGATATGGACGAAGAAAAAATGTTTTTAGAGATTTATGATAAATATGGTGAGCAGGTTATGCGCCATATTAGTTTTCGCGTGTCTAATAACAAGGAGGCGCAGGATATTTTTCAAGAGACTTTTTTGCGAACTTGGAAGTCCTTAGTCAATGAACAAAAAATTGAAAATCTTCGAGCATTTGTTTATATGGTGGCCAGGAATCTCATTATTGATTTTTACCGGAAGAAAAGTCGATCTGATATTGCCTTGGATGACTTGGGGGCAAATGAGCCATCAAGTAATGATTTGGCTGATAGTACGTCAGATAAGATAGAGGTGAAAAAAATTAAAGCAGCTATTGAAAGTCTTGAAACAGACAATGAACGTGAAATTGTGTATATGAGATATATTGACGATTTAAGTGTTAAGGAAATTGCTACAATGATGGATAAAAATCCAAACAATATTCGCGTCATATGTCATCGAGGATTAAAAAAAATAAGAAACCAATTATATGTTTAAGGAAGTATTTACAATCAGAAAAATAAAGAAGCTAAGAACTGAAGATATGAATAAGCAATTCTTGGTTGATTTTAGAGGTGAACTAAATATTTTCATGACAAATAATCCTGTAATGAAAAAAGAAGTTCAACGTCTATTTAATATGGAGTCCCTAAATAAATTTATAAATTTTAATAAACTAAACTTTAAATCTATGCCAGCATTTATTATTGTTTTAATCGCGCTTATTACAACCGGAGGTGGAGTCGCAGCTGCTTCTCAAACAAGTCTTCCCAGTGATGCCTTGTATCCAGTCAAAATATTGACAGAAGAAGTTAGGGAGGCAGTTACTTTTAATAATACTGCTAAAGCCAAGCTTCATGCCAAGTATGCAAATGATAGAGTTGAGGAAGTTCAAAAAATGTTAAGCGAAAAAGGAATTGATCCCAAGGGTTTAGAAATTGCTTTGGCTAATCTAACAAAACACGCATCTCAAACAGCTAGTATTATTGAAGGGGAAAGAAGTCATGGTAAGAATGTAAATGCTCTAGCCAAAGAATTGCAAAATAAAATTGAGAAAGCTAAAACTGATTTGGAAAATAATTTAGACTCAATGGCGGTAAACGCCACAAGTACCGAAGCGCGAAAAACGTGGAAAGAAAAAATTGAGAAAATTAAGAGTGAGATGGAGGATAATGAGGATCGAATCGGCAAGTCTGAGGAATTTAAAAAAGAAGCCGAGGCGGCCATGCTTCAGGCGCGAAAGCAACTACAAGAGGCATCACAAAACGGATTAGCCTCAACAACCGAATTGATAAAATTTAATTCTTTTATGGATAAAGCTAGCTCATCTATTTCAAAAGAACATTGGGTGCAAGCTAGGCAGCATGCCATGCAAGCTGAAAAGGCATTGGAAAAAGTAGAGAACAAGATTGAAAAAGAAGAGAAAAAGGAGTTTAAAATGGAAAAAGGCAAGAAACTTGAGAATGGGGAAGGTGAGAAAAAAGGTAATGGGCGCGATAAGGATAGCTCTACTGAAAAGGAAGATGACGAAGATATTGCAAGCACAACTAGCGAGGAATAAAGTAACGTAAAATTAGTTCACATAAAAAAATAGCTATATTTAGCTATTTTTTTATTTATATAATTATGCCTACTAGGCACTTACTTGACAAACTGTAAAAAACAAGGTAGTGTATGTAAATTATTATAATAATAACGGTTCTTTTTATAAACCTTTTATAATGAAAGGAGAGTAACAATGGTCGCAAATGATATTAGCCGGCTTTCTGTTGAAGAGGCGACTGAGATTGTAAAAAAAATTGCACACTCAACTCGTTCAGTTGATGAAATCAGAAATCAATTAACCAAGGCTGGTTTCGATGGCCCAAGAGCTGCAATTGCCACTGAACGAAAGGGGTTGCTCTTTATGGCCATGATAACAGTTAGTGGGCCAGGCGGCAAAGTTATAAGTGTGTGACAAAAATAAAATGTATTAACTTGGGATAAATTATGCTTACCAATGGGCTACTTATGAAATATTAAGTAGCCCTATTTTTTTTAAATTTCAAAAATTAAAAAACCCAAGCGCGCGTCTTGGGTTTTGTCTTTTACTGAGAATTTTTTTTATCTCCTATTCATTGGTTGTTTTTTTGTAACCACCCTGGCAGCTTCGTCGATTACTGTGCCGAGAATACGGGGTGGTTTTCTGTGATGCACCTTTTTTATCTCAGCCAAATGTTCGGGCATATTTCTCTGGGAAATGGACACTGTTGGGCCATTTTTTAGTTCACAAACAATGTCGTCTCCCTTCCGAGACATGGATGCCATTAGGAAGGTTTTTTCACCGATTTTCACGGATTGACCAATCTCCAACACAAGCATTCTTTTGTTGTTGTCCATGTTTTTTTCTCCGTTTAAATATTGTTTATCTGTAGTTTGCCGTGAACATGATTTACATATTTAAGCAATTATTCTCGTATTTGTCAATAACTGCCAGCCCTTGAAATATTTATACATTTGTGTTAAAGTATTATACATATTAAGATTATTATAAATTTGTAATAAGGATTTGCTCCATATATTTAATAAATGAGTAGCTCCTAATGAAAAAAACATGGCAAAAAGAGACACTGGCGTGGGAAAAGGTAAAAAATCGCACTCACACAAAACAGCAAAAAGATTAGAAATCAAGCGTGTTATGCTTGAAGAAAAAGCGGCAAAGAGAAAGAAGAATTAAGATTTATTCCAAAACGTTTAAAACAGCCCGTAATACATGCGGGTTGTTTTTATATTAAGCATATGTTTGACAAGCTTAGGTTTTTGTGCTAACTTGGAGTATTAAACGCAGTTCTTTTTAAGCATATATTTGTTTGTCTTTTTTATCAAACACAACATAAGGAGTGAATCAAATGAGTAAAAAAAACTTGACGTTGTCTGACTTGAATGAGGCAGCCAGAATGTTCGAGATTGAAGGCACCGGAGCCTTTGACTACGTAGAAAAATGCTACGGGCGAGAAGTGGCCGAATTGTTATCAATCGTTCTGATGCGGAAAGCATTTGCAACCCCTGGTGAATTTCCGCCAAAACAAGAAGTCAGCGATAAATCTATTGAGGCTGTTTGTCAAATATTGGCCAAGGTAAAACGGGGTCAGGCAACACGAATTATATTGCCTAACGGTAAATACCTCTTCGAAAAGCCAAGCTCACCAATAGTTGCCTATGCCCTAAAAAATGGGCTTGAGTGTAAAGACGTCATGTATGAAGGAGATTGCGATTACGGCAATATCAATAAGCTCGTTCACGGCGAAGAGAAGGTGACAATTCTTATAGAAGGCATTGATGCGTTCGCCTTCAAGGATTTAATTGCCGACGAAAAAGAGTGCCTCGCCTTCTTTGAAAAAGCAAAAGAAAAAAGGACTGAGTAAGTTTTTTACAAACGTTTAACACCGCATGGTTCGCCCTGCGGTTTTTTTATTTGAAAGAAAATGTTATTTACTTACGTAGTAATGATAGAACATAGTTTAACATTATTATTAATATTATTTTTTATGCAAAAACTGCAAAATGAAAATCTCTTAGATCGCTTAATCCGGGTCGCATTGGGCGAACTTTTTTTATTACTAGCCTTTTTTTGGGTTAGTGGCACGCTGTCTCTGGTTCTCTATATTGTCGGCGGGGTCACTTTATTCACAGCGATAACCGGTTTTTGTGCGCTTTATAAAATAATTAATTTTAGCACGGTGGTAAAATTTCCTTCAGCTTTAGGAAAAAAAATTATTTATTTCTTTGTGGTTGTTTTAGTGATGTTGCCAACTATTGGCGCTTATTATAGTAATTTTTTCACCAAGAAATTTTTCTTAGAAGATTACAACCGGATGAATAATTATTACAAGCAGACGCTTTTTAATACTGGTAAAGATTTACGACCGGAAAGTATTGATAATTATGAAAAATTAGTAATTGAGTATAAGAAGTATAGTGATAAATACAGTGTTTATCATCCCTATGTTATTCGTAAAGACTCTCAATTTAACGATGATATTAAAAATATCTCAGAGAAAATAGTCAATGCTAAAGATAAAATCTATAATGGCGATTTGTTGGCTTTGCATAAAGAGCTAGAAGATGTGCGACCGATTTTTCAAGACATGTTAAAGCGTAATAATTTCTCAATGTTAGCTGTGGCCTTGGTTGATTTTCATGATGCCATGGAAAAAGCTATTGCAGCGGCTGACGCCAAAGATGCTCAAGGGGTAATTGACGTTTATCCGGAGATTGACGAGAAATTAAAAGCGGTAGAGGAAACAGCGAATGATGACGAGATAAAAGCAATTAGAGCCAATCTTGATAGTCTTCTAGACTTGGCCAATAATAATAAAACTGAGGAATTATCAAAAAAAGCCGGAGAGTTAAAGAGTAGCTTTGTTAAAGTCTATCTTAAACGCGGTTAAAAAATATGAAAAAAATATTTACATTTCGTTTTATTGTACAGGTTTCAGTTTTCGCCTTACTCATCTTCCTTTCATTGAGTCATTTAAAATATGGCATTGAAAAGGCTGCTTCTATCGATGCTTATTGTCCATTTGGGGCTGTGGAAAGTTTTTTGACAAAAATAGAAACCGGTGATTATTTAAAAAGAATATGGACAAGCGCTTTTCTTTTGATGGGAATTACACTTTTGACGACTGTGCTGTTTGGCCGTGTCTTTTGTTCCTATTTTTGCCCACTGGGCGCTTTGCAGGAATGGTTGCGAGCGATTGGTCGCAAGTTGGGGATTAAGAAAGATATTGAATTACCAAGGAGTATTGATAAATATGCACGCTATTTGAAATATCTTGTATTAGCTTTTATTGTTTATTATTCATATAGAGTGGGTGATTTATTTTTCCGAGACTATGACCCATACAATGCCTTGATGCATTTTGGTAATGAATTCGAGGAAAAGGTGGCTGCTTATGCCATCTTGGGCATAGTATTGGTATCAGCTTTGTTTTCAAAAAGTTGGTGGTGTCGATACGCTTGTCCGATGGGTGCCTTCTTGGGTATCGTTAAAAAAATTAGTCCGTTTAAAATTAAGCGCGAGTCGTCAACTTGCACGTCCTGTGGCAATTGCGATAAGGTGTGTCCGGCCAATCTGGATATTCAAACGGCGGAAGCAATTAAGTCAGCTGACTGCATTAGTTGCTTGAATTGCGTTAGTGATTGCCCTAGTGATAGCTTGAGTGCACGGGTTTTTAATAAGTTGTTGAGCAAAAAAACATTTGGAATTATCGCAGTGCTTAGCTTTCTTGTGCCTTTGGCGATTGTGGTTGTGACACCGTTTTGGGAAACAATGGCACCTTCAAATATTGTAAACACAAAAGGTGTAATTGATGTGGCGAATATTCGTGGTAGTAATACACTTAAAAAAGTAGTTGAAGATTCCAAAGTGCCTCTTGAAGTGTTTGTTAATGAATTGAATTTACCGAAAGATATTGATTCTTCTTTGATGTTAAAAAATATCGGTATCCAATATGATTTGAAAAATGCCGAAGGTGCTGTTTTGGAGACTGAAGATTTTCGAGCGGTGATTAGTGATTACTTTGCGAATAAATAAAATCCCATAAATATATCTTAAAATACGGTCAGCGATGGCCGTATTTTTTTTTCTATAGTAGATTATATTAATACTTAATGTAGTTATAATGTGTATGTTATATAATCTTAATGAATGAAATAATTATGCAAGAATGTCTAAATTATAAAAAAATTGACGAAGAAAAGGTGCAATGTCAAAATTGCCATCATTTTTGCATAATTAGTGAGGGGCAGGTAGGAATTTGCGGAGTGAGAAAAAACCAGAAGGGAAAATTATCTCTTTTGGTTTTTGGCAAAATCATAGCAGTCAATATTGACCCGATCGAAAAGAAGCCATTGTTTCATTTTCTACCAGACAGCAAGGCATTTTCTTTGGGGACCTTGGGTTGTAATTTTCGCTGTGCCAACTGTCAGAATTTTAATATTTCACAGATTTATGGACTGAAGGGATCAGTTGATAAATATAATGAAATTGATTGGGGTTATCAATTAAGCCCTGAGGAAGTGGTCCGACAAGCGCAGGTGAATGACTGTAAATCGATTGCCTATACCTATAATGAGCCGACGATATTTTTGGAATATGCCTTGGATACAATGAAGCTAGCGCGAAAGGCCGGATTGAAAAATGTTTGGGTGTCCAATGGGTTTATGTCAGATCAGGCCTTGGATTTAATTATTCCATATTTAGATGCGATAAATATTGACATTAAGTCCTTCAATGATGAATTTTACCGTAATAATTGCGGGGCACACCTGAAGCCGATTTTAGAGAATTGTAAAAAATTGGTTAGGCGTGGAATTTGGTTAGAAATTACAACATTAGTAATCCCCACTTTATCTGATGATGAAGAAATGCTACGACAAGTAGCAAGATTTATTAAAAAAGAATTAGGTGATTTTGTGCCGTGGCATGTCAGCGCTTTTTCTGGCGCGATTTCTTGGAAATTGCAAAATTTACCAGACACGTCCATTGTTAAAATTAAACGCGCCTATGATATTGGCAAAGAAGAGGGTTTGAAATATGTATATGTGGGGAATGTTTTGGAAAAAAATTTGGAAAATACTTATTGCAAACATTGTGGTAAGATGGTGATTGAGAGAAAAGGTTATAATATTGCTCGGATGGATAAAGGCGGAAAGTGCCAAAAGTGTCATGAGAAAATGGATGGAATGATGGGTAATTAAAAAATTACAAATTTATATTATTTAAATAAATTATATAAATTTAATGAATTACAATAAAGTAAAAGTTTGTTAAAATTAAGATTAAGACATAATCTTGATTTTTTTGTTATTCAGGTGTATGATGTTCTTAGCTAATGTTTCAACAGTATGGACTCAGAAAATCAAAGAAAATTAAATATCGCCATTGTTTGCGATCCGATTACCGACTATGTAGCCGGTTCTTTTGTTTCCGCTCTGCGCTTTGCAGAACTGTTGAAAAGTCGCGGACATAAGGTGATCTTTATTGCTGCTAAGTCGCCAAATAATAACGGTTATCGTGACCACTACAATGGCATTAAGGCTTATCGCTTCCCAGCTATTTTATTACCAAAGACGGAGAAACAATTATATATTTCTTTTCCAACCGAGGGGCAGATTAAGAAAATTTTAATCGAAGAAAAAATCGATATTTTGCATAATATCATTCCAACACCATCTTCAATTGTGGCGACCAAAGCGGCAAAGTCTTTGGGAATTAAAGTGGTAACGCATTCACATTCACAACCGGAAAATGTTTTTCTACATTTGCCAAAAATGATGCCTAAAGGCACCTTGAATCGAGCTTTTTATAAATTCATGTATTGGTTGTATCACCAAGCGGAAGCGATTATTTATCCAACAGAGTTTGCAAAAAGATTATTTCCTGATTTGAATAGCGAGATACAGACAGCGGTTATTTCCAACGGCGTTGATACTTCTCATTTTAAAAAAACCAATGCGGATGAATTTTTTAAAAAATATAACTTAGATAAGACTAATAAGCATTTATTATTTGTTGGACGTTTTCATCCTGAAAAATCCATCGACACCTTGATTAAGGCGGTGCCGAATATTATTGCGGCAGCACCAAAAACGCATATTATTTTGGCTGGATCTGGTCATCAAGAGGAAGCAATGAAGAAATTGGCGACCAGTCTTAATCTTGATGAATATATTACTTTTTGCGGCAAGGTGAGTGATGAAGATTTGGTTTTGGCCTATAGTGCGGCAGATGTTTTTGTTCTTACCTCCTTGGCGGAATTGGAGGGCATGGTGGTGCTTGAAGCGATGGCTTGTGGCATGCCTCTTTTGATTGCAGATGCCAAGGATAGCGCATCGGTTTTTTTGGTTGACGGTAATGGTTTTTTGTTTAAGGCTGAGGATTACAATGATCTAGCGCGAAATGCAGTTCGCTTATTAAATGATGATGAGCTTTTGAAAATCATGTCAAAAAAGAGTCTTCAACTTAGTCGTGAATATGACATCAATCGTAGTGTTGATAAGCTTTTGGATTTATATTACTCAATACTTTAAATATGACTGAATATATTTATTCTCCCAAAAAAATATATTATAAAATGAATGAATTTAAGTCGGATCGTCCAACCTTGTTTTTTGTGCACGGAATCTCTGGTAGTTCGTCAGCCTGGAAGTTGTATGAAGAAAAGTTTAGTAATAAATTTAATATTTTAACTTTCGATTTGCGCGGACATGGTAAATCAGCTAAATTTCCTAATCTGGAAGATTATGCTATTAGTAAATTTGCAGAAGATATTTTTGATTTACTTTCTTATCTAAAAATAGAATCTTTCATTTTAGTCAGTCATTCTTTTGGCGTCTTAGTTGCACTTGAATTTATGGCTCAACATATGGGCATGGTCGAGAAAGTTATTTTTCTTAGTCCTAACTACGCACCGAATCGAATTCCAATTGCAAAAGTTATTAGACCATTATTTAATTTAGTTGGCTTGTTAAAAATTTTGCCTTTTAATCCGTCAAGCGGAGAGCATATTGATTATAATCGTTTCAAAAATACTGGCGACTGGAATATTCCACGTATGGTTGCCGATGTTAGTAATACTAGTTTACGGGTCTATCTTTTTGGAAGTCGACAATCATATGAAGTGGACTATGAGGCAATTGTTAATCAAATCAATCAACCAACTTTGATTGTGCATGGCAAAAAAGATTCAATTTTTCCTGTGGCTGGTGCAATTAGCATGTCGCAAAAAATAAAAAAATCCAAGTTAATTCTCTTGGATGAAGCTGATCATATTTTAGTTTTAAATAATTTCCCAGAGGTAGCCGGTGCTATAGAGGCCTTTGTTGAAATTAAATAAAACTGCAAATTTTATATATCTTCTTTTTTTTGAATCTTCTTGGCTAGCATAACATAAACAGTCAATAAAACAATTCCTAAAAATATTGTGAAAAGCGCATAGTAGTCAAAATATGTTCCAATGCGGACAAATGATTTTCCAAATAAATAACCAATAATAATTAAAATGAGAGACTTGGGGATTGTGCCTAATCCATTGTAGTATAAATATTTTCCAAAAGGCATTTTGGCTGCGCCAGCCGCAAATAAAAAAGTAGTGCCAATGCCATGAGCAAGTTTGCTTAATAGAATTGTTTTGCCACCATGATTGTCGAAATGATGTTCCAGCTTTTCCAACCGACGCGGCGTTAATCGCAAAAGCCTTAGGCCAAAATCTCGCCCCCATCTTCCTAGAGAGTAATAAAGACAGTCTCCGGCTAAATCGCCGATGATGATAATCGCATAGGTTAGATAAAAATTCATTAAACCCTGGGCGATCAAAAAGCCGCCAATAACCGAAATAATCGGGCCTTCTATAACAACTACTGGAAATAGAATTATATATTGAAATTTAATTAAACTCAAATATATTTGTGCTAAAGTTAACATAGTATTATTTTAACAAATAAAAACTAGTTTGACAAAAGGGGGTGAAAGATTTAAGGTTGCAATGTAAATAACCACAAAACGAACCTTGACAATTTAATAAAAAATCATTATCGCGATTAATTGAGGTATTGTTAAAATCTAGCACAAGGAGAGGCTGGCATGACCAATGAGAAACGAAAATGGAAACCGAGGCCACATGATGCGAATACCCTAATCGCTAAAGCGCATTTTGCATTAAACAACCAGCGATTAATGGAGTTGGCAATTCTTTGCGAAACGCCAAGCTCTGCTCAGGCACAAGCTATAAACGAAGGGTACTGTATTGAAAAAATTGACACTTGGAATCAGCGTGCATATAAAATTCAAAAAACAGGTACCAAGGGGGCTTATGCGGTTTATTGCTTAGTAATGTTGAAAAGAAATTATCCAGAAGTTTTTTGGAATCTTTCCATGGTTATGGAAGCCAAGCAGAATCTTGTAAATCAGGGTCGCATAGTCCTGAGCGGCAATAGCGACGCAATTCAAAGTGGAGGCAAGTCATGAAAATAAAATATTTGAAGGATTTGTTTGGGCATAAGGCTCAGGGCGATTTTATTCAAGTGCAAAGAGTTTTAATCCTTGTTGCCGTTTTTTTAACATTAATTATCTTGGCGCAGGGCTACAAAATTAATCAAAATCAGACTTGGTGTTTTATTTTTTGGGTAATTCTCATGATTGGCATATTTTTTGTTCATGGGAAATTTAAAATCATATTTCGAAACAGGGATATGGCCGAAGCTAAGATTATTGACTTGAACAAGCAGATGATTCGCCAAATCCAGGAGTTGCACACGGAGAAAAATAAGAGCGAGTTGACTGAAATTGAGCGTGTAAAGCTTCAAGATAGATTGAATCAAGCACAAAAAATGGAAGCTATTGGCACATTGGCGGGAGGAATTGCACATGACTTTAATAATATTCTGAGTATTATTTTTGGGTATACAGAGTTAACGATCGCATTGGCACCAAAAGATTCTGAACAAGAAAAAAACTTAAGCCATGTTGTAGCAGCGGCTAAAAGAGCAAAGCTACTTATCAATCAAATTCTTTGTTTTAGCCGCCAACATAAAGCTGAGTTTATGCCATTGCAATTATCGACTTGTATTAAGGAAATATTAAAAATGATGCGATCTTCGTTACCAACGACGATTAAAATCGTGCAGGAAATAGACAATGAACAAAACTATGTTTTAGCTGATGCGACGCAAATACATCAAGTTGTAACAAATTTATGCACAAATGCTTTTCACGCAATGGAGCAATTGGGCGGCGCATTAACAGTAGTTTTGAAAAAAGTCGTTATCAGTGAAGATCAGGTTCTAAAAAACGAAGATGCAAAGCCCGGCGCGTATATGCAGTTGTCAATTTCCGACACTGGTGTTGGTATGGATTCAAGAGTAAAGGAAAGAATCTTTGATCCCTATTTTACCACTAGGGGTGCTGGCAAAGGAACCGGTATGGGCTTGGCCATCGTCCACGGAATAGTGGCTACCTATGGCGGCTTCGTGACGGTTGATTCTGAATTGGGAAAAGGTTCTACGTTTAATGTTTTTATACCTCTCTGGTGTGGAGAGGAAGTAAAGTGCCAAAAAGTAGATGAGTTGATTATTCTTGGTAGTGAAAAAATTCTCCTAGTTGATGATGAACCGCAAATTGCCGATGTTTGTGCAATGGGTTTAAGATTATTAGGGTATGATGTAATTAGTACCACTAGCAGTCTTGAAGCTTTGAAAATTTTTGAAGACAGTCCAGATTCCTTTGATTTAATTTTAACTGACCAAACAATGCCAGAGTTAACTGGGGCGCAATTGGCGGATAAAATTATAAACATTCGACCAGATATTCCGATTATCATGTGCACTGGCTATAGTTCAATTATGTCACCGGAGGTAGCTAGAGGACTAGGTGTTAAAGAATTTATTCTAAAACCAGTAAAGATGTCAGATTTATCAATAATTATAAAAAAAGTATTAGAGGATGAGAAAAACAAATAAAATCCCTGCGGGGAATAACCGGGGACTACAGAGATGTGGTCCCTATTTTTTTAATTTTTAAAAATGATGATGTTGTGTTATAATTAAATTCGAGGAGTTTATTTAATTATTAATCCTAAATAAGGTAAAATGTAGTTTATTTTTTTTAAGTATTTTTTATGTTTAATCCATTTCGAAATAGTAATAACCATTCTATTGTACATCTTTTTGAAGTAAGCAATGCAGAAAGAAACGAGCTTTGTGCTAATATTATTGAATCATCAGCACCTAGAAGTGATTTTTATTTTTTAGTTTTTCTTTCCAGTATAATCGTGAGTTGGGGAGTGATAATTAATAGTATTGTTCTTGTTATTGGGGGCATGCTCGTGACGCCACTTTTATCACCGATTTTAGCAATATCCCTTGGGGCGGTAATTTTAAATATCAAAGTTTTAATTAGATCAATTCGTATTTTGTTGTCTTCTTTTTTTCTAGCAGTACTAATCGCTTTCGTATTGGGTAAAAGTATTGAATTCAATTTATTGTCTTCGGAAATCGTAACCGCTATGCACCCGTCAATTTCTGTTTTCGCTATTGCAGCTATTGCTGGTGTTGCCGCTAGCTTTACTTGGGCCAAAAAAGAGCTTAACAGTAATTTGCCAGGTGTGGCTATTACTGTCACCTTGATTCCGCCGTTAACAGTGGTTGGACTTGCTTTATCTCAGAATGAAATGCCGGCTTTTGAAAATGCTTTAAATGTTCTCTTGTTAAATGTAGCTGGAATTATCTTGGGCAGTTTGTTAATTTTAACCTTAATGAAATTTTACAAGTCAGAGAAGAAAGTGATGGCGGAAATAAAGGAAGAGCAAAAAATGTAATTATTTTAAATTCGCAAATAAAAAAGCCAACTTGCAAAATTAATATTTTGTTTGTTGGCTTTATTTTGTTATTTTTGAACAATTCAGAGCTGCGCTGTTGTTATGCGTGTCCAGCTTTCCTCTGTTTTTTTGGGTTTATCCCTTGGTACACCGAGCGCGCATAGCGGACAGGGTGGCGTATCTGGATATTTATTTCTGAGATCGTCGGTCGCGCCAGGTGGCATGTATTCTCTTATGCGGTGCTCAAACGCAGAAAGGACCTCATATTCGTATCCATCAACAATAAATGACTTAAGACCGCCACGGTTAAGGAGTACAATCTCCACCTTGATAATGGCACTAGCGTCCACCATGCCACACTCAGTGGCGTCGTTTATTGTTTCTGTGATACCAGTCGCTTTTGAGCAGATATCCTCAACAAGAAGGAGGGATTCATTTTTATTTAATTTAGTGAGGAAAACAATGTGTCCCTCTGTGGTCTTTGCAACTCGAGCCAATTTTATGCCCAGAATTTCTGCAAGATCCTCGCCGAGTTCGGTGGCAGCATCTGGTACTCCGGCAAGATGGGTGGGCATTTTCATACCTTTATCTACCCGTTCCAAAATCATCCATTTGAGCTGATACGCCATAATTTTGCGTATGTTTGGATATTGTTTAAGAACTCCTTTTAGATTTACAAATCCATCACTACAAAGCTCTGATTTTAAAATTGCATGATATCCGACCTTTCCATTTTTTAAGGCCTCACGGTCGTAAAACCATAAGTTGTTAAGAGTTTTGAGAATATGGAAAAATTCCTCAATCGAAATTTTCCGCATCACATCTTCCGGCCTAAGATTTTTCAGTCCTTCCTTATCCAGTTTAAAAATATCCATAAATTGGTTATCCATTTTTGCCCCCTCGTATGCTTAGATTAATATTTAAATGTACGGAATTATTTCCCAGACTTTAGCATTATTTTTCAAAATTGTCAACCTCGTTCTTTTTTTATTTTTAAATATTGTCATTCTGGAAGGAGCTAGGGCGACTGATAGAATATTGTGTATTTAATTTAAATATATTAATTGACACCTATACCAAAATAGAATATTCTTAAATTACAACAATCAATTTTTGATATAAAATTATTCATATGAAAATTATTCACAAATCTCAGACAAACGAATTTAAAAATAGCGATGTGTGTATCGCCACGGAATATCCAATAAATGACAAAGATATTAATGTTGCCCATGTCGAAGTATTGGGAAGATATCCAGAACAACATAAAGACGTGGAATAAACTTATGAACAAAAAACAAATAATCGAAAAAACTAGAGAATATATTGAAAAGAAATTATCGGGCGAAGGGTCAGGGCATGACTGGTGGCATATTTATCGAGTCTGGACGCTTGCCAAAGAGATAGGCAATAAAGAAAAAGGGGATTTATTTGTGATAGAATTGGCGGCCTTGCTTCACGATATTGCTGATTGGAAATTTACCGACGGTGATGATAGTGTAGGACCTAGGCTAACATCTGAGTGGCTGCAAGAATTAAAAGTTGATAAAGATATTGTTGAACATGTTGCAGCAATAATAAAAGATTTGTCTTTTAAGGGCGCTGGTGTCAAAACCACAATGAAGACACTGGAGGGTGAAATTGTCCAAGACGCTGACAGACTCGACGCGATCGGTGCTATAGGAATAGCGAGAACTTTCGCTTATGGCGGACACACTGGTCGAGAAATGTATAATCCGGATATCAAGCCAGAAATGCATAACTCATTTAAAGCGTATAAGAAAAACAATAGTCCGACTATAAATCATTTCTATGAAAAGCTATTGCTTTTGAAAAATCTAATCAACACCAAAACAGCTAAAAAGATTGCAGTTGCGCGGCATAAATTTATGGAGCTGTATCTGAAAGAATTTTATGCGGAGTGGGACGGAGAAAAATAACAATCGTTAGAATGAAATAAAAAGAGCGGAGAAAAATCTTCTCTCTTTTTCATTTTGCCAAAATATGGTACAATAAATGCATAATCTTTATTATTAAAAAATAATTTTATGCAAAAAACTCATACCTTTCTAGCTACTTTGGTGATTTTAGTAGTTGGTGCAATTGTCATTGTGTCGTTAATAACCACGAATAAAATTAATAATCAAGACCGTTTTTCTGTGGTCGGTTCAGGCACTGTCTATGCCAAGGCGGATATTGCTAATATTAACGTGGGTTTGAAGACGGGGGCGAAGAAGACGGCGGCGGAGGCGACGAAGGACAGCACTGCAAAAATGAATAGCATTATTGCTGAATTGAAAAAATTGAAAATTGATGACAAGGATATTAAAACCAGTGACTACAACTTGAACCCTATATATAATTGGACTAATAATAAAGGGCAGGAGTTAATTGGTTACGAGGTGACTCAAACTTTAACTTTAAAAATCCGAGATTTAAATATTATTGGTGATGTAATTGCAAAGACAACCGAACAGGGCGCTAATCAAATCGGTAATATCAATTTTACTATTGACGATGAATATGCCTTAAAAAATCAAGCACGGGAATTGGCAATTCAAAAAGCCAAGGAAAAAGCGCAGATGATTGCGGATCAAGCGGGAATGACATTGGGGGCAGTCAAAACTGTGACCGAAAATGCTAATCCGATTGTGTATCCAATGTACTCTAATACCAAGATGGAATTAGGTATGGGCGGGGGCGGAGATGCCTTGACAAGCCCAACCGTTCAAACTGGTCAAAATGAAATTAAGGTTGATGTAACCTTGGTTTATGAGGTGAAATAATTAACCTCCTTGAGCGAGAAAAGAGTTCATAACGGACTCTTTTTTAGTTGACTATAATGCCCAAGAAGGATATAATTACCTTGAGTTAATTATTATTCCTATATAAATAAATTATATGTACGAACTATTTTTAGATGTTTTACTTGACTCGGTGAGCATGATCCCCTTACTCCTAATCGTGTATATCGGTATTGAGTTGGTTGAATATAAATTTGGCAATTTGATCAGAAAAAAAGTTCAGGGTGCTGGTGCTGCCGGTCCGGCAATTGGTGCCCTTGCTGGAGGTTTTCCTCAGTGTGGCTTTTCCGTGGTTGGGGCAGCTTTATATTCACAGAGATTGGTAACAATTGGTACCTTGTTGGCTGTTTTTCTATCAACGTCTGATGAGGCGATTCCAGTTATCTTATCTCAGCCAGACAAGATTGGAATTATTTTGCCACTAATTTTAACCAAGATAGCCGTGGCAATAATAGCGGGCTACACAGTTGATTTCTTTTTTAGAAAGAAAAATAAATTCACTCTAGAACATATCGAGGCTTATACACACGGGCACGATGACTCGCACCATAATCATGACTCTGTTGTTGATGAGATTGCCTGTTGCGGACATAGTCCTAGCTCAGAATCGAAAAAATTTAATCCCAGGGAAATTATTTGGCACCCGATTAAGCACACGGCGAAGATTTTTTCCTATATTTTCGGAGCATCGCTATTGTTAAATCTAATCATCTTCCAAGTTGGCCAAGCAACTTTTGAAAAATTATTCCTTGGTCAGAGTTTTTGGCAGCCATTTTTAACAGCGCTAATCGGCTTGATTCCAAATTGTATTGCCTCGGTCACCATTACACAAATGTACATGAGTCACGCAATTACATTCGGTTCCGTTATTGCCGGCCTTAGTGCTAGTGGCGGTCTTGGTATTTTGGTTTTATTTCGTGAAGAAAAAAACAAAAAAGACGTGCTCAAAATCATGGGCCTTCTTTATGGAATTAGTGTTATCGCAGGACTTATTATTCAATATGTTTTTAAAATGTAATTATGAAAAATGATAAATTAATCAGAGTTGAAGAACTAACACTTGGTCTTGAAGAGGATGAAAGTGTTTTGGGGTTGCGCATTGCGGAGCTTTTAGAAATTAAAGAGGCGGAATTATTAAAATACACCATTGTTAAACGGGCAATTGATTCACGCAACAAACGTAAAATTCTCTTTGTTTTTTCCGTAGATGTTGAGTTGAAAAATCCTGAAGATTATTTGCTTAAAATTGTAGAAACGCATAAAGATAAGATAAAGCGCCACCGCATTCGATTACAAATGCCTTATATTTATGAATTAAAAATCATATCTCAAGACATAAAAAGCCAGAGACCGGTCATTATTGGTTCTGGACCGAGTGGTTTATTTGCTGCCTTGCTTTTAGCCCAGGCCGGTTTAAAACCTTTGGTGGTGGAGCGGGGTAAAGATGTTGAAGCGCGGATAAAAGATGTCAATCAATTTTTTAAAGAAGGAAAATTAAATACACAATCAAATATTCAATTTGGTGAAGGCGGGGCAGGGACATTCTCTGATGGAAAATTATACACCATGGTTGATAATCCACGTAAGAAGTATATTTTTGATGAATTAATTAATGCGGGCGCATCACCGGAAATTGCCATTGATGCTCAGGCACATATTGGCACTGACAAATTGCGCAAAATTGTTAAAAATATTCGTGAGAAAATAATTAAATTAGGCGGTGAAGTGCGCTTTGAGACTTGCTTAACTGATATTGAAATTGTTGATGATAAAATTGTCACAGCCATATTTAATGAAAATGAAAAAATAAGCGTCGATGAGTTAGTGGTGGCTGTGGGTCACTCGGCGCGCGACACCTACGAAATGCTTCATGAAAAAAATCTAACAATGACCGCAAAGCCGTTTGCAATCGGTCTGCGTATTGAGCATCAATCGGAAATGATTAACAAATCACAATATGGCAACTTTTATAATCACCCCAAATTACCAGCCGCTCGCTATAAGTTAGTCGAGCATGTAACCGAAAGCCGTTCTGTTTATACTTTTTGCATGTGTCCAGGTGGCTATGTTGTTGCAGCCGCTTCCGAAGATGGAAGATTGGTTACCAATGGTATGAGCGAAAACGCACGCGACAGTGATAATTCCAATAGCGCTTTATTGGTAAACGTTTTACCCAGTGATTTTAAGTCTGACCATCCCTTGGCTGGTGTTGAATTTCAGCGCAAATGGGAGGAAAAAGCTTTTTCAGTCGGCGGTGGCAATTACCGCGCTCCAGCCCAATTAGTAGGTGATTTTATGAGAAATAAACCATCAACTGACACCAAGAGCGTTACTCCGACCTATCAACCAGGTGTGCGACTCACTTCACTGAGTAGTTGTTTACCAGATTACGTTTTAAACAGTATTCGCAAGGCTTTGCCTGAAATGGAAAGAAAAATAAAAGGCTTCTCTCATCCCGATGCTATTCTGACTGGAGTAGAAACTCGGAGCTCATCACCAGTGCGCATTTTTCGTGATGAATCCTTACAGTCTAATATAAAAGGCATTTATCCAGCTGGTGAAGGTGCTGGTTATGCTGGCGGAATCATCTCGGCGGCAATTGATGGGATGTTGGTGGCAGAAGCAATTATTGATAAGAGGCTGAATAAATAAGCATTGCCAGAGAATCAAAAAAATGCTATATTTAATACATTGAGGCATCTCTATGTTCTCTCTTTTATAATTAAATAAATCCATCTGTAGTCGACATGATGAATTGCGGCTGGATAAAAAAACTATGAAAAAAACTCTATCTTTAGTGGTTGCTTTTTCCTTAATCTTGGGATTAGCAGTAGCTGTTAAGGCTGATGGCTTAGAAAAAATTTCTCACCCTTCAGAAATTAAAAACTTCGGACAAATCGTAAAAAAAGGCACAGCGTTATGGGGTATTAGAAAGGGCGCTGAGGGTAAATCAATGGCAAGCGCAGAAAAGAAAGAAACTAAGAAAGAAGATGTTGCAGGAGAATTGGAAAAAATTCCCAATTTGGCTGAAATGAATAATTTTAAAGAAATTAAAAAAATCGGTACATCTTTGTTCGGGATCAGAAAAGAAGCTAAAGTGCAAGAGAAGAAACAAGTGAAAGAAATGAAGAAAGTGCAAGCTGGTGCTGTTCCATGTGTTAAAGAAGCGATCAATGCTAAGGATGCGGCCTTGAAAGAAGCCTTCACTGCTTACTCACAAACAATCCTTACAGCTTTAGATGCTCGCAATCTTTGTCAAATCAACGCGCTAGATGGCGAAAATCAAATCGAAGCAAACAAAGCTTGTGCAACAACTTACCAAGAGGCTGTAAAGAATAGCAATAAAATAACAGCTGCTGTTAGAAATGAGTCTTGGAAGAGTTATACTGAAAAATTGAAACAATGTGTTAAGGCGGAAGCGTCAACAATAACAGCTACAGATGCCTCAACAACACCGGCAGTTGTAGAAGCAACTGAAACACCAGAAACTGAAGAAGTTTTGAACCTAGAAGATGGTGGTAGTGTTGATGTAGAAGCACAAATATAATTATAGAAATAAGTAAAAGATTACAAAAGAGGCTATTAGCCTCTTTTGTTTTTGTGTAAAATAAACAAATAGGGTAGAATATAGACATGACTAATGTATTAGTGATTATAATAATTTCTCTTGTTGGCCCTCTGATTGGCTCTTTATTAGGCGTCTTTAAGAAGTATAACGCTAATCAAATTCACCACATGTTGTCATTTGCAGCTGGTGTGATGGTTTTTGTGTCAGCTTTACAATTACTACCGGAAAGTTACAAAAAAGTTTCCCCAGCGCTACTTATAGTCGGTGTTCTATTTGGAGGCCTTGTGATGCATATATTGAATAAATTAATTCCACACTATCACCATTCTCGATCTGGGCTTGAAAGTCGGGCAGAAAAATTAAAAAGATTGGCTCTTTTTATCTTTCTCGGTATTTTTATTCACAATCTACCAGAAGGTATCGCTATCGGCATCGGCGCTCTACCAGGTTTTAATTTCTCTATCTTAATTGCTCTCGCTATTGCTATTCATGATATTCCAGAAGCAATCTGTGTGGCTGCGCCACTTTATTACTCAACTGGAAAAAAATTTAAATCATTTTTACTAACTTTTTTAACCGTCATTCCAACTATTGCCGGTTTTTTATTAACTTATTATTTCTTTAAAAACATCTCTGGTTTTTTACTCGGTCTTATTATCAGCGCCACCGCTGGTGTCATGCTCTATATTTCATTTTGGGAATTACTACCAGAGGTTATGAGCCAAAAGGGGAAGAAGTTAAAATATTTACCAAGTTTTCTCGTAGGTTCTGTCTTGGTTTTAATCCTGCAAATATTATTTAAATAAAATCTTCAAATAATTAAAATCTCGTTTAATAAGCGAGGTTTTTTGTATTTTTAGCTAATTTTTTTAACATTTTTTTAAAATCGAGAACCAGTATTGACAAAATCAGATAAATATACTAATATATTCAATTCATCGGACGCGCAAAAGTGCGTCTACAAACAACAAAGAAGGAGGTAACACGATGAAGATGAAAATGTTCTTTTTATTTATGGCAATGTCGCTGTGTTTAGCATCAAGTGTTTTAGCGCTTGATAACGGTAAGTGGGAAATTGAGGAGCATATTGATTTAGGGGAATTTCCCCTTGGGAAGGCAGATCTGACCGGTAAAATGGGGCACGAGATTATTCGGCTCAACACTTTGCCCGATGGGCGTTTTGTTCGGATTTATGTTCGGACGAACAAAGTCGGCAGTATTAAAAAAAACAAAGAGTTGGCAGAGGAACGTGGTCAGGCAGTCATTGGTGTATTGAGGGGCGTTGTTTCATTTGAAAAACTTCCCGATAGCAACCTCGAAGTTGCTAATAGTCGTTATGATAAAGATGGTGTTGATGCCCAGGGTGCTTGGATTGAGATTTACAAACCTCGTCTAGAGTCAACAGTTCTTACGACGCCGGAGACAATTTCTACTGAGACAGAAGGAGTAAACAATAACCCAGTGAGGCGTAAGCCTGGATTAATTGCTCTGTTGGCAATAACGGTGTGTTTTACCATTGGTGGACTTGCACAGATATTGTTCCGAAACAGACTCCAGAATGTTCCGACAATTAAAGGTGAAAAAATCGAAACAAGCGAGCAAGTGGCCATGTGCATGTCGCACAAGTCAGGAAGTAAAGACGATGTGCAAAAGGATGCAGTGGTTGAATTACCGCCGGTTGTCGCGCCCGTTGTTTTCCAAACCAAGCAGGAGCGCCTTAATTCTATTACACGGGCTAATAAAAAATTCTGCCTAGATAAAACTGGAAGTGCTGATGTTGTGGCAACTTTTAATGTCGAGGGAATTAAATTCTATGTTTATGGCAAGATGAATTTAGACGGTAATTACCCAACTTTTTTTCAAGGCCCTGATGGATTGTTTGTCGCCGACAAAAAAAGAAGATGGCGGGCAAGCGTCGAGTCATCTGTTCGTCAGTGTCTTGCTGAAAAGAATAGCGTAGAAAATCCTCAAAACTTTGAGAAGTTAAATTTGGCAATCAAGGAAAAGAATATTTTAATTATTGTCTAAAAGAATCAACCCCCACGCAAAATAACGCGTGGGGTATTTTTTTACCACAAAAAAAGCAGTTCATATCGAACTGCTTTTTTATCTGAAAAAATTTTAGATAGCTTCAACGCTGACAAATTTTGTGCTCTTCAATTGGTTATTGAATTTACGAACTTTTTTAGTTGAAAATTTAACAATACCTTGAACAAGAGAAAATAAAGTGTCATCTTTTCCTATTTGAACATTTGTACCTGGATGAATCTTGGTGCCTCTTTGTCTAACAATGATTGAACCAGCTTTTGCAAATTGTCCACCGGAAAGTTTTGTACCTAGGCGTTTACCTGCGGAATCGCGGCCGTTACGACTGGAGCCACCAGCTTTTTTATGTGCCATATGATTGGTCTAACTAATGAATTCTTAAATATTACTTGCAAATTCCCGGTAAAGGACGGGTCGGTGCTCATAAATAATAGATTTACATTATATTAAAATAAAAAGACCTTTGTATTTTCACAAAGACTTTGTGTAATTATTTATGATTATAGTATATCAGGGTGGATAACTTCTGTCAAGTATTTTACCATTTTTTAACTTAGCTAATTTTAGCTATTTTTATTTAATAAAATGTTTTTTATAATTAGTCAAAATATGTTATAATATTGGTAATATGAAAAATAATGACACTTTACTATACAGTGGCAAAATAATTTTAGAATTTTTGCAGAGTATTTTGTATTTTCCCCTTTGGTGGTATAGCCTTGGGTTATTAATGATAGTCAAGAAAAATCTTAATTTTTTGCGTGATAAACAAAGATCTCTTGGTGTATTTATCTGGATCAAGAATATTTTTCGACCGATGTATGGGCAAACAGACATATCAGGGCGCCTAATTAGCGTATTTATGCGCATGGTGCAAATTATTTTTCGCTCTTTGTTTATGCTTTTTTATACTTTAGTGTCTTTTGTTTTTATCCTGCTTTGGGTGGCTTTACCGTTTTTTGTTTTTTATGAAATTGTTTATCAAATTTATCCCAATATTTCTCTAATATTTACTAATGCCCAATAAAGAAGAACAATTTATCGTCTGTCCCGTTTGCAATGGCTCGGGCAAGAATAAACTCGGCTTCGCATGCTCAAGTTGTATGGGCATGGGCTTGGGATTTTTTAGTTTTGGTAAATTTTATTATTGGAAACTCGGACTAAGTAAAGCAGTTATCCAATTAGATTTTGCGCGACGTAAATTAAATTTCTTCCTAAACTTGATTGCATATGTTGTTTTTTTGACTGGAGTCGCAACTTTAGCAATCTGGCTTTATTTTGTTTCACTAAATACACAAACTCTTACTGATTATTTCTTTTGGAATAAGCAACACCCCTTGATTTTGATTTTCTGGATTGGTGTTATTGCTGGGATGTTTATCTTTTTTCGAGTTAGCGAGGAATCACGTAAGCGTAGACGTATTGAAAAAACCGAATACGAAGACCGAACTAATACTAGACGATTACCAGACAATTGGGCTGAGTTGGTAAAATCTGGAAGCGAAATTAGAGTTGAGGTCTCACACGGTTTTGATGAAAAGATTTTTAAGGTAATTGAAGATGCTTTTTTACTGGCAATCAAACTTGGCAATGCCGAGGTTAATCCCGTGCATTTATTTTTTGCTGCGCTGAGTGATAATGAAGTTGTGGCAATTTTATCACGACTAGACACAAACCTTAACAACTTGATTGAAAAAATAAAAAACTATTTACTCAAAATAGAATCAGATGCGCAATCCTGTGATTTATCCAATGAAACAAAAGAAGTTTTGATTAGTGCTTACTTGGAGGCGATTTCATTTAGACAAAAACATGTTTCTGTCAGCAATCTTTTAACAGCATTGATAAGTAAGGACGAGTATTTAAAGGAATTGTTTTTGGAGTTTGAGATTACAGCTGAGAAGATTTTTAATGTAGTATTATGGTTTCATATTAATGAAAAAATGATTGAAAATTATAATATCTATCAAAAGAAGGCTCATCTAAAGCCTAAGACGAGTATGAATCGATCCTACACCGCAATTGCAACGCCTATTTTAGATAGCTTTGGCTATGACTTAACACTGGTCTCCGCGTATGGTCGTTTGGAATTTTGCGTTGCGCGTGAAGAGGAATTGGATAATATTTTTTCAACTTTTGAAGGCGGTAATAACGGTGTTATTTTAGTCGGTGCCACCGGCGTGGGTAAGAAAACCATTGTCGGAGGTGTGGCTGAGCGGATGGTGCGTGAAGATGTGCCATCGTTTATGCGTGACATGCGCCTGGTTGAGATCGATGCTTCGCGAATTATCAGTGGGGCAACGCCAGCGCAGGCCGAGGGGAGAATGTTGTCAATCCTTGATGAGGTAATTAGTTCAGGCAATATCGTTTTATGTGTTTATGACATAGAACACCTGATTGGAATTAGTAGTGGCGAAGGTGGCAGCTTGGATTTGTCAGAAGTTTTGGCCAATGAAATTGAAAGACGCAATATTTACTGTTTAGCTACGGCTGGAAGTGACAATTATACCAAGTACATTGAACGCAAGACACTGGGTCGCGCAATGAAGAAAATTATTATCGAAGAACCGGAAGGTGATCAGGCAATTCAAATTGTCGAAAGTAAAATTGGTGCCATTGAGTCTCATAATAAGGTCTATTTTTCTTATGGTGCTATTGAAAAAGCAATTAGTCTATCTCAGCGCTATATTCATGATAGCTATTTACCAGAAAAGGCGATTAATATTCTTAATATGACCGCGGTTAACACTGGGCAAGTTAGGGAGGGCATAACAAAAATTGTGGAAAATGATGTGGCCCGCACCGTATCGGAAATAACCAAAATTCCATTAACCAAAATCACTATCAGTGAAGGTAAAGAATTATTACACCTAGAAGAAAAAATGCACGAACGAATGATTGGTCAAAATGAGGCAATTGAAAAGGTGTCAGCTAGTTTACGTCGTGCCCGCACCGAACTACGCGAAAATAAAAGGCCGATTGCTAATTTCTTATTCCTGGGACCGACGGGCGTAGGCAAGACTGAGTTAGCCAAAACAATTGCCGATGTTTATTTTGGTGATGAGGCGTACATGATTAGAATTGACATGAGCGAATACCAACATCCTGATTCAGTGGATAAAATGATTGGCAACACTGACGGTGTCAACGGCTACCTCACGGAAAAAGTGCGCAAATTACCATTCTCTCTAATTCTTTTAGACGAATTGGAAAAAGCGCATCCTGATATTTTGAATTTATTTTTACAAGTACTAGATGATGGTCGTTTAACTGATGGACAGGGTCGCACAATTGATTTTACCAACAGTATTATTATTGCCACCTCTAATGCCGGCGCGTCCTATATCCAAGATTCAATTTTTAACGGCATCGACATTGAAGAGATTAGAAGAGTCTTAATTGATGAACATCTAAATAAGGTTATGCGTCCAGAATTTATCAATCGTTTTGACGGCGTGATTGTTTTTGAACCACTTAGCATGCAAAATATAGTACAGATTGCTCATATTATGTTAAAACAAATTGAATCAATGCTGCATGAAAAGGGAATTGGCTTTCGCGTGCAACAAGGTGGCGTCATGAAACTCGCCCAAGAGGGTTATGACCCGAAGTTTGGCGCTCGTCCATTGCGTCGTGTTATACAGCAAAGAGTCGAGGATGCAATTGCCAATAAAATCCTCGCCGGAGAACTTAAAAGGCGAGATGTTGTAGTTTTGGATGAATCTGCTAAGATTGAAGTTGAAAAGGGCGTGGCCTTATAAAAAATGAGTTTATAAAAACAAATGCAGTATATTTTTTACTTTATTATTACCACTTTTTTGTCTTTTATTACAGTTTTAATGATCAGGAAAATTGCCCTGAAATTTAATTTTGTTGATAAGCCAGATGAGGATCGGAAAAAACATCCCAACCCCGTACCACTTATGGGGGGCTTGGGGATTTTTTTGGTTTTCTTTATGATGTTATTCTTGAATCAAGATAAGATTTTGGCCGGCAATCTAAATATTCATCATTGGTTAGGTTTTTTTGCTGGTGGGATTATTCTAATGATTGGTGGCTTTCTTGATGACAAATATCGCATGAAGGCGGGTACGCAATTTATCTTTCCTGTTCTGGCCATTATTTTAGTTCTGCTTGGCGGTATTGAGATTAGTAAAATGAGTAATCCCTTTGGTGGTTATTTATATTTCAATAAATTACTTTCCAATATTTTTCTTTTCATTTGGTTAATGGGCATGATGTACACCACCAAGCTTTTGGATGGTGTTGATGGTTTAGTTTCAGGCGTGGTGGGCATTGGCGCGTTTATTATTTTCCTCTTTACGATGACGACAAAATACTACCAACCGGACATCGGCTTCGCATCTTTAATTTTATCGGCGGCTAGTTTTGGTTTTTTACTTTTGAATTGGCATCCAGCGAAGATCTTTCTGGGCGAAGGGGCTTCCTTATTTCTTGGATACGCGTTGGGAGTTTTGGCAATCATCTCTGGTGGCAAAATAGCCATTGCTTTATTAGTGATGGGCATCCCGATTATGGATGTTCTCTGGATAATTATTCGACGCTTACGCGAAGGTAAAAATCCTTTTAAATTTGCCGACCGAAAACATTTGCACTTTCGCCTGATAGACTTAGGTCTATCACCAGTCAAAACTGTTTTGTTTTATTATTTAATTTCAACCATGTTTGGAATAAGCGCACTCTTTTTGCAAAGTCTGGGCAAAGTTCTGACAATTGGTTTTCTGGTATTATTCATGTTGTCATTAGTTTTATTTTTTCGATATATTGATAAGAAAGTTATTAAAAATTCTTTATGAAGAAACACCTCCTTATCATATGGACGATTTTCGTCTTTTTATTATTAACAATACCAATGGCGCCGATTACGAGCGACATTGTTGATAATTACATCGGAATCGACAAGATAGCGCACTTTCTAATGTTTGGTGTTTTTTCTTTTTTATTAATTTATGCGTTCATAGATGAATATAAAAACCGCGTCATTTATTTTATCAGCATCGCGCTAGGTTTTTTATATGCCGCGCTTGGTGAAGTCGTGCAATCATTTTTACCCACAAGGTCAGTTTCTTTATATGATTTTTACGCCGGGGCCACCGGTTCTTTATTCTTTGTAATTTATTTTTATGCCCGAACCAGAAAAGCCTAGAATATTAATGCAGATTTGCTGTGTGGGCTGCGGTGCCTACATAATTGACGTTTTGAAAAATGATTTTGCGCAAATTGTTTTATATTTTTACAATCCAAATATTTGGCCAAGCGCCGAATATGACAAACGCCTAGAGGAGGCGAAGCGAATTGCGGAAAAATATAAATATGAAATGATTATCGCTGATTATGATCATACAACATGGTTGGAAATGGTAAAGGGATTAGAAAAAGAGCCAGAGAAGGGGAAGCGCTGTACCGTTTGTTACCATGATCGTCTAGAGGCGGTAGCACAAAAGGCAAAAGAGTTGGGCTTTGATTATTTTGGGACAACACTAACCACTAGTCCACACAAAGACGCTGAGCGCATCAATCGTATAGGTTTAGAGTTGGCTAATAAATACGGCATTAAATATTTAGAGGAAGATTTTAAAAAGGGTGATGGTTTTAAAAAATCATGCCAGCTTACCAAGGAATTAAATTTATACAGACAAACATATTGTGGCTGTGAGTTCAGTTTTAGAAAATGACACCAATGGCGTCATCCCCGCGAAGGCGGGGATCCAGGCGCCACTGACCTTGGGTACATAACTATAGAAACTCGTCTTAATAAAAATATTGATAATAATAAATACATTTTAAATTTTAATTATCCTTATACTGAAAATAAGATACTAGGTACCTGGATCCCCGCCTTCGCGGGGATGACGGAGAAAAAATAACATTATGAACATTCAAGAAAATATAAAATTAAATAATTACACTACTTTTAAAATCGGTGGCATTGCTCGTTTTTATGTTGAGGTGGGCGACGATACGGAATTAAAAGATGTTTTTGCCTGGATTGAGGCGGAAAAATTAAAATGGTTAATCTTGGCAGGTGGTAGCAATGTTTTATTTAATGATGACGTTTTTGATGGAGTAGTTATTCGCCTGCAAAATAATGATTTAATTATGCGCGGTGACAGATTGGAATGTGGAGCTGGCGCTAGCCTTTCCAAAGCTGTGACTATGGCCACCAAAGAATCCTTGTCTGGCCTAGAGTGGGCGGCTGGTATTCCGGGTTCAATTGGAGGCGCCGTTCGCGGCAATGCCGGTGCTTTTGGCGGACAAATTGCTGATACTGTAGAAATAGTAGAAGTTTTTAACCTAGAAAAAAATAAAATGGAGATATTAAGCAGTAAAGATTGTCTATTTGCCTATCGTGATAGCATCTTCAAGGAAGAGGAAAGAAAATATATTATCTGGAAAATATTTTTAAAATTAAAAAAGGGCGAACAAGGTGAGATACAGGAATTAGTTGGCAAATATATTGAACACCGAGGCAAGACACAGCCAAGACTACCTAGCGCCGGTTCTGTTTTTAAAAACTTTGACGCTGATTTTATCAAGGCAGAGAATATAGACCTATACGAGACTGCCACGGAGAAGGGCATAATTAAAAATAACAAAATTGCCGCCGGATGGGTGATTGATCAGCTTGATTTACGTGGCAAGAAGATTGGCGGTGCCAAAATTAGCCTAGAGCACGCCAATTTCATCGTCAACACTGGTGATGCAAGCGCCAAAGATGTAATAACCTTGATTAGTTTTGTCAAACAAAAAGTTCGCGACAAATACAAAATTCAATTGCATGAGGAAATTCAGTACCTTGGATTCTAAAAATTTATTGCTAAAATTAGCTTATTTTTCGCCAAATTTGTTTAGCTGGCAAAATGAGCTAAATACACTTGACTAATCCAAAATTTTATGCTATATTATTGGAAACTTATGAAAGTTGTTTAAAAGTCAACTCTTACATTTTGAAATTTTTTATTTTATTTATTTAACTTTGCAAGCTCCCCGTGCCTTGAGAATGCAAAAATATATGGAAGGATTATCTATCCTAGATCAAATAATCGACAAGCAAAAAGCTGAGGTTATCGACAATCTAGATACAATTGAGATTATCAACAATCTGTTCAAAGAACTTTCTGAAAGGGAGAGGGATGTGTTGTTGCGACGTTACGGTCTTCGTAATGCCGAAAAAGAAACTCTAGAAAAGATCGGTACTGTTCATAATTTAACTCGTGAGAGAATTAGACAGATCGAAACATCTAGTATCAAAAGATTGCAGAGTTTAAAAAACTTGGATAATTATATTTCCAGTTTGAAAAAAATCATTTTCCAATTGTTAGAGGAACATGGTGGTATGATGGAAAAAGAGTTTTTGATGGAGGTTTTAGTGGGTTATTCATTATCATCTATCAATCTTGATATTGCTGATGAAGAAATTCACAAGAACTATATCAATTTCTTGATTACCAAATTACTACACCAAGAGTTTGAGGAAGTTTTGAATTCCAAACATTTCAAAGAATTATACAAATTAAAATACCAAAAGATTAATTATCTTGAGGAATTAGCTGAAGAAATTCACAACAAGATTGCTGAATCTGAAAAGGTACACAATACTGATGATTTGATTGACTTAACAAAAAGCTTAGAGAAATTTAAAGAACACGAAGAAAAATTGAAAAGGGAAAACAGTTTGAATACTGCCAAGGTTCTGAAGTCTAGGTTTTTTAAAGAGTCACATGACATAATTAACAACAACAAAGTTTTATATTCAGTTTTGAGATCATCTCGAAAAATTGCCCAAAATGAATTTGGTCATTGGGGTGTTCACAACTGGAGAGAAATTAAGCCAAAGACTATCAATGATAAGATTTACTTAGTTTTGAAAAATTATAAAGAACCAATCCATTTTTCTAAGATTGCCGATATTATCAATGAAATTAAATTTGATTTTAAGTCAGCAAATGCAGCGACAGTTCATAATGAATTGATATTGGATAAGAAATACGTTTTAGTAGGCCGTGGCTTGTACGGACTGAAAGATTGGGGATTTAAGAAAGGAAATGTTATAGACGTGATTGAAGAAGTTCTTGAAAAAGAATCACCTTTGACCCGTGATGAGATTATTGATAGAGTTCTGGAGAAAAGAATCGTCAAAAAGGCTACAATTATTCTAGCTTTGATGAATCGAGATAAGTTTGAAAGAGTTGATAACGGTTACGCTTTGAAGAAGTAATATACATTTTATATAGAAATAGAGACGCAGTAATGTGTCTCTATTTTTTTTGTTTTCGCTTATCCGAAAATTGGCATTTTTACAATTTTTGCCACCATTTCTTGCATAACGGTAATTTTATTGCTAATGTAAAGTTATTAATATATACTATTGTTATAATTTCACTATTTATAAACAATTGGATATGACCCGTTTTTTTACTTAATTATAAAAAAATTAACACAAGCTCTATGATGTTAAAAAAATTTAGAATTAAAAATTTCAAGTCCATTACTGATAGCGGTGATTGTTACTTAACAGATACGATTACTATTCTCGCAGGAAAAAATGAATCTGGTAAAACGACTATTCTTGAAGCATTAGAGGATTTTGACACAAATAATAAAATAAGAGAATCTGCGAAACCAATAAAATCTCCAGACAGCACGCCAGAAATTTCAATCTCTTTTATAATAGAAAAAAATGACATCAATGAAATTCTTCAGGAAATAAAAAATCCGCTCAAGGTTGCAAGTGATGTTGAAATTGAATTAATAAAAACTTTCCCAGATAACTATTCTTTTGGTCAATGCACCTCGCAAAAAGAAATTTTTAGCCACGAAGAAATAGAGAAAACTAAAAAAACAATAATGGATAAATGGAGCAAGATAAAAACAATCCGCTTGGGCTATGAGGCACTAGGTGGTGATTTGTTTGATTTTGAATTTTTAAATTTTACTAACGAAAAAACACTCTTTATTAGCTTCAAGGAGGCCGCTGCGCCAAACATATCTCATATTGACGAAAATGACCGCGATAATTTTTTAGAACTACTGACAGAAATAGAAACAGAGATAAATGATCTTGAGAAAAATTTGTCCTACGAAATAAATTTTTTAGAAGAGTTAAAAAAATATATACCAAATTTTATTCTGTTTAATTCATTTGAAGATATATTTCCAAACAAAATTCCATTTACAGAATTAGAGAGTAGCGAATGGATTAAAGATTTGTCAATTATTAGCGATTTAAAAATAACCACAATAAAGGGTGCTGACGCAAGAGTAAAAGAAAAACACAAAGATGACATAAACATTAAGCTTAATAATGATTTCGAGAAATTTTGGACGCAGGATATTTCAAATTTAAGCATCACTTGGGATTCAGAAAATCTCTACTTTTGGATAAAGGAGGATGGCTACCCTTATGAGCCAACTCTGCGAAGTAAGGGGCGACAATGGCATCTTGCATTTTATATAAAAGTTTCAGCTAGGGCAAATGAAAACGTACCAAATATTATTTTAATTGACGAGCCAGGATTATTTTTACACGCCAAGGCGCAAGAAGATATTTTAGGCAAACTTGAAGCTTCTGCACAAGAGGTTCAGTTAATTTTTTCCACACATTCCCCATATTTATTGGAAGCTGAGAAGTTGAACAGGGTACGATTGGTCCACCGCACCAATGAACTAGGAACACATATTGAAAATAAAATTCACGCTTTAGCGGATAAAGAAACTTTGACGCCAATTTTAACGGCTATTGGGTTAGAGTTAAATGCTGGAATATCTGCGCTAGATAAAGTAAACAACGTTGTAGTTGAAGGTCCTTCGGATGTTTATTATCTAAACGCTTTCAAAAAAATTTTTAAAAATAATAGTGTGAACTTTATTTTTGGTGGTGGCTCCGGAAATATGCCAATTGTTGGCACCATTATACATGGATGGGGCGGAAAGGTTGTTTATCTTTATGACAATGACAAGGGTAAAAAAGATGGCGAAAAAAATCTTATAAATAACTGGCTAATAACAAAAGATGTAATCCTCACAATTATAAGCAAGACAGGAAGTGTTGAAGATATTTTTTCGCCAACAGACTTTAAAAAATATGTTCTTGGTGATGAGAATAATATCTACACGGGGGCAAATTCAGAGTATGTCAAAACCACAAAACAAGATAAAGTTTTGCTTGCTAAGAATTTTCTGGAATGTTGCCAAAATGGTACGGACGTTGAATTGGATAAAACTACAAATGATAATATCCAAAAATTATTCGAGGAAATTGAAAAAAAATTAAGCAACTAATTTCAGGTAATAGGGGTTCAAATCTTTGCCTCAGAAGTATCTCGCAAATTGGAATTTTAACACATAAAAGTCTCTTAATCTAAAATATTAAAACCTCTCTTCCTTTTGGTACCGCTAGAGTCTCATTTGGGAGACTCTAGCGGTGCAAATCATTTTATGAAAAATTTTTTTATAATAATTATTTTGGTCACAATGCTCGCAGGATGCTCAAAGACGAAGGATATAACTTATTGTGAAGAAGGTAATTGCACGGTATGCTACTATCCAAAAAATCCATATAGGGATGGAACAGGGCACTTCGCGGGGTATGAGTGGGCGAAAAAAAATGAAGCAACATCCTGTGGTGGAAATTCACCGTCTTTTATTGGAGGGTGTGAAGTGTATGTCCAACAAGTTATCGAATATTATACCTGCCCATAAAATAAATTACGTTTTTCTTAAATTTATCATGTTTAAACTGGATTAAATAACCCAGTTTTTTGTTTTTTAATAAATTATGCTATAATTTAACCAGAATTATAAACTTAATCGGATATATATGTTTGCTGTGTAAAACTATAAATCCCTAATATCTATGAAAAAAGTAAATGTGGCCATTAATGGTTTTGGCCGAATTGGAAGAGCTGTTTTTAAGGCTTTTTTGTTGAAGGGGGGTAATATTAATGTGGTGGCTATCAATGATTTGACTGACATCAATACTTTGGCGCACTTGTTGCTTCATGACACTTGTTATGGTGATTTTGATGGTGAGGTGAAGGCGGTTGCGGATGGATTGTTGGTTAATGGTGTGAAGTATAAAGTGTTCGCTGAAAAGGAACCGGAAAAATTGCCTTGGGGTAAGATGAATGTTGATGTGGTTATTGAATCTACTGGTCGATTTCGATCTAAAGAAAGTGCTGGTCTTCATTTGAAGGCAGGTGCGAAAAAAGTTATTATTTCAGCTCCGGCACAGGGCAAGGGTATTAAAACTATTGTTTTGGGTGTTAATGAAGATAAATTAACCAAAAAAGATAGCGTGATTTCTAATGCTTCTTGCACTACCAATTGTTTGGCGCCAGTTGTGGCGGTTATTAAGAAAGAATTTGGTGTTGAGAAGGCGATGATGACTACGATACATTCTTATACTGCTGATCAGAATCTAGTTGACGGTCCGCATAAGGATTTGCGTCGATCGCGCGCGGCGGGGATGAATATGGTGCCGACGACTACTGGGGCTGCGATTGCAACTGGTGAGGTGATTCCGGGAATCGCTGGCAAGTTTGATGGCTTCTCAATGCGCGTGCCGACTCCGGTTGTGTCTGTTAGTGATATTGTATTTTTGACCAAGAAAAAAGTTGATGAGAAGACGGTGAATGCGGCTTTGAAGAAAGCGAGCAAGACAGCCCGCTTGGGTGGAATCTTGGAAGTGACTGATGAAGAATTGGTTTCTTCTGATTTCATTGGCAATCCGGCATCTTCTATTGTCGATGCGAAATTGACTAAGGTTGTTGGTGGTAATATGTTGAAAGTTGTGGCTTGGTATGATAATGAGTGGGGTTATTCCAACAGGTTAGTTGACTTAGTTGAGTATATGCAAAAGAAGGGGCTCTAGTATTTTAATTTTAGTAGTACTATAAAGAATTTTCAATTTCCAATTTTCAATTTTCAAAACAAGGAATTAATTTTATTAATGTTTTGTTTGAAAATTAAGTTATTGAAAATTGTTTCGAAAATTGGAAATTTGAAAATTCGAAAATTTATTTTGTGAAGGAGGCATTGAATAAAATTAAGGAGGCAAATATAACCGGCCGTGGCGGGGCTGGTTTTCCGACTTGGAAAAAGATTGAGATGGTGGATTTAGCGGAAGGATCTCAAAAATATGTGATTTGCAATGGGAGTGAAGGGGAGCCTGGTGTTCATAAGGATGAATACATCCTCGAAAATTATCCCGAGAGAGTTGTTGATGGTGTGCGCACTGCGATGACTTATCTCAAATACAGCCAGAAAGGCAAACGAATTACTGTCAAAGGTTATTTATATCTAAATACGCGTTTGTATCGCAAGTTTGGACAAGTTTTGCGTACGATAATTCATAACGACGACATCGAGATTTTTCACAAACCAGAAAAAGCTGGCTATATTGGTGGCGAAGAGTCAGCTCTCTTGAATATCATGGAAGGCAAGGTGGCTGAACCACGACTTCGACCGCCTTTTCCGGTTACAAACGGTCTGTGGGACTGTCCGACACTAGTTAATAACGTTGAAACTTTTTACGACATTAGCCTGGTTATGCATAATCAATACAAGGGAAAGCGCTTTTACACTATCAATGGTGACGTCCGCAATAAAGGTGTTTTTTCTTTTCCAGCCGATTGGACCATCAACCAGGTTTTAATCGAGGTCAATAAACATCTGCTTGATTTAGATAAAAATGGTCATAAATACGATTTCTTTGTCCAGGTTGGTGGCGATGCTAGTGGTGAGATCCTAAACAGCAGTCAATTGAATAGAATAGCCAGTGGCTCGGCATCAATAACAGTTCATAGCTTAATAAAACATGAACCCATGAAGTTATTAAAACAATGGGTTAATTTCTTTTTTCGGGAATCATGCGGACAATGTGTGCCATGTCGCGAAGGCACTTACCGCCTGAATGAATTTTTAAAAAGAAAAGAAATTGACTGGTCTTTGTTTTTTGTAATTTTAAACAGCACCAAAGAATCATCTCTTTGTGGACTAGGCGGATCTGTTCATGTTCCGATTTATAGTTACATCGAAAACGTTTTAAAAAAATATTCAGCCAAGGAATTGAATATACCTGAGGATTTTTATTTGTCATTTCGTAGCGAAGCGGAGAAATCGCTTAAAGATGGTTTGTTGTAATAATAAAGTCGAAGCGATATCTCACTTCGTTCGATATGACAAAAAAATATGATTGCTTATAAATACACATATCTAATCGGTAGCTTGCTATTTTTTATTTATTGGCTATATTTATTTATCAAATTAAAAGAATATCGTCAAAGATTGTTATTGATTAGTTTATTGTATGCCATTTTGGGAGTTACTTTCGGGCTGGTCTATACTGCCGACTGGTGGCGACCGGAAACTATCTTCGGCTATCGTGTCGGTGTTGAAGATTTTTTATTAGGTTTTAGTAATGCTGGTATTGCAGCGATTTGGTATTTATTATTTTTAAAAATTAAAAGCAGAGGACAGGCAAGTTGGGCGCGCATTGCAATTCCACTAATTTCTACAGGAATTATCACATTGGTTTTATTCAAAATGTTTGATTGGAATTCTTTTTACGCTAATTCGATTGGAATTTTGACAGCCATTATTTACATTTTAATAAAACGTACGGATTTGATTAAAATATCTTTAATGAGCGGGGTAATGATGATATTGATCTCGTTGCCGATTTATTTGTTGATGATATTCGTTTCTCCTGGTTGGGTTGAACACACCTGGATGTTGGAGAAGTTGTCAGGGATATTATTTATTGGGATTCCAATCGAAGATTTTATTTGGTATTTCTTGGTTGGAGCCATGGTGTCGATTGTTTATCCATATTATAGTGAGGAGAAATATATTTAATGTTCCCTCACCCTAACCCTCTCCCGGCGGGGCGAGGGAACTAGTAGATATTACTTCCTTTAAAAAACAATTTTTTTATTTATAATCGGCGTTGGGTAATAGATCCCTCTCCTTTGCAGGAGAGGGTTAACGTAATCCTCGTCCGACTAATTATAAAGAGGGCGGGGTGAGGTAGAACGGGCGAAGAAGATTAATTAGTGTATATAATTTTTATATGATAAATAAAATTAAACTTAAAATCAACAATCAAAAAATGACTGGCACGGAGGGCGAGACTATTTTGGAAGTGGCTGAACGAAATGGAATTGAAATACCAACCCTTTGCCACCACAAGGATTTTTGTGCCAAGGGCAATTGTCGTGTTTGTGTCGTAGAAGTGAAAGGTAACAATAAACTGGTAACCTCTTGTTCCACTAAGGCAAGTGCGGGTATGGAAATCATGACCGAATCTGATAAAATTAAAAAAGTCCGCAATGTAAATATTGAATTGATTTACGCTGAGCACGTGGAAAAATGCGCGACTTGCGTCTGGCGTTTTGAATGCAAGCTATTAGAGTTTGCTCAAAAATACCAAACTAAAATCGTTCGTTTTACTGATCGCAAAAAGAATCGCCAAATTCATAAACTTAAAAATGCGCTAGAGATTGATGGCACACAATGTATTGATTGCCGTAATTGCATTTCCGCTTGTCAGGACTTACAAAAACTTGACTGCTTAGTGATGCGTGGCAAAGGCCATGGTCAAGAAGTTGATTTTAAAGATAGCAAAAAAAATCCCTGTATTCTTTGCGGTCAATGCGCGCTTCATTGCCCAGTTAGTGCCATTCAAGAGCAAACTAATTACGAGGACCTGGAACGGGAAATAAAAGATAAACAAAAAACTGTGGTGGTAATTCTAGATCCAATAATGGAGCTTAGCATTGGTGAGAATTTTGACATGAAAAATATAGAATTAAATTCAGTGGCAGCCGCTCTAAAACAAATGGGTGTTAATTATGTTTTTAATTCCGCACTTGGTGTCGAGATTAATGCACACCTTCAATCTGAACACATTTTAGAAAACAACGGCGGGGAAGTAATGATCGGCTCTCATTGTCCAGCTACAGTTAATTACATCAAACAATACCAACCAGCCTTGGCAAAAAATTTACAAAAAATTAAATCACCGGCTATGGTTATGGGGGGTTTAATAAAAACTTATTGGGCGGACAAGCAAAAGCTGGACCCGGAAAAAATTTCAGTAATAAGTATCGGTGTTTGCGTGGCAAGAAAAAATGAAATTGTGGAAAAGAAAATGCAGTTCAATGGCTTGTGGCCAGTTGATTATGTTCTAACTCTGCGTGAACTCTCTTTTTTATTAAAAAAACATAAACTTGATTTAACTAAAAGCAAAATAAAAAATATCGATTCACTAAATAATGAATTAGCAGATTTATTTTCCACTAGTGTTTTTGCATCAATATTAGGGCGCTTAAAATTGGCTAATCAAATTACCAAGGTCGATGGCAAACAAAACATCCACAATCTAGATGAAGTTTTGTTGTTGCAAAATGAAAGTGGTAAAGAATTGGCATCGCTGAAGGGGATTGGTGAGGTTAATAAAATCATTAATCACTTGGAAAAATACAGCTATTTGGAAATTATGTCATGCCCCGACGGTTGCCTTGGTGGAGGTGGTCAGCCAATTCCTACAACGAAAGAGTTGCGCAAAAAACGCAAACACGCATTTTTAGCCAAGAAATTACCAAAGAATTTTAATCAAAAAAAATTAGATGGACAGATTGTGGATATCTTGGAGTGGTTAGAAAGCAATAATTTGGTAAATAAAATATTGTTCTCATAAATCCAGAGTTGTAGTTCTATAACCATCGTAATGTTGGGAAAAATATAACAATTTTAAAATTTAACCTTTTCTTAATTTTTCATTGCTATATTCAATTATGTAAGCAGATTACAAATTGCTCCTTGGATACCAAGTGATGATTGAGAGGCTTTATGAAATTATTATTTGTATCAATCATTTCTCTTCGTCTGGTTGATATAGCTAATAATGGAAATTTTGAGCTCTTTATCAAAAGAGTGTCTCGATATTACTTGGTTAAGACTAGGAATAAAATCTGCTTTCTCTACGAATAATCAATTTACATATTTACAAAAATCACCGGGCCCGGCGAAAAAGGCTCGGTTTTTTTTAACTTGACAGATGACCCTTTTAATTTTCTTGATTTTTTGCTAAACTAATGATATTAATCATATGAAATACAATAAATTTTTAACATTAATTGTCCCGGTTTTATCCTTTATCTTCTTGGAAATATATTCATTTTATCCTAAATCTGTTTTTGTTATTTTAGTGATAATATTTTCTTTATTTTTTTTCCTTGCCAGACAATTTGCCTATGCTTCAGGTAAAAAAGATAACATAATTAATACGATTTCATTACCAATTCTATTCACTTTTGGCTCTGTTTTTGTTTCTTTTTTTATTATAAATAAATGGGTGGTTCATGTTCTATTTTTAGTTAATTTGATTTTTTTATATTATTATTTCAAGATGTTATATTATCACTTTTTAAAACTGGATTTGTTTCAAAAGGAAAAGATGGAAAACTTATCCACTTATGGTAATTTTCTCGCCTTTTATTTTATGGCAGTATCTTTTTTTGGCCTTCAGCTTTTTCTCGACATCGCTATTTGGAAATTAATAATACTTCTAGCCGGAGTTGTATTTTTAATCGTTTTTCAAATATCCTGGTCTGGTGAAATTAACAAACAAACAAGCTTTTTTTATAGCTTGCTATTAAGTTTGATTGTGCTAGAATTAGCCTGGGGGATCTCTTTTTTAACATTAAGCTACTATATTTTAGGACTTATATTAACGATTAGTTTTTATGTTTTAATTGGGTTGATTAGATTCTATCTATTTGGAAACTTAAGCAAGGAAAAGGTTAAAATGTATCTTATTTTTGGATTAATAAGTGTCTCAATAGCTCTTTTGACGGCGCGATGGATCTAGGAATTTAAAAATTAAATTTTAAATAAAATAAATTATAAAAAAATATGAACAACAAGCTGATTATCATTATATTAATAGCAGTTTTTTTTGGTTTAAGTGGGGGTGTGGTTGGTCAAATCATTTCTCGAACTTATTTAATGGACAATGCCTTTAATATTCCAATGTTGGGCGATATTAACATCAGGAATTCGGTTGTAGACGGCAAAAATTTAGTCATCAGCAATCCCAGCAAAGTAGTTGTCGAACAAAATGAAAAAATAATCGAAACTTCAAATAGTGTTAAAAATGGAATAGTCGGCGTTTTCAAAAAAATAGCCACCTCGACACCAAACAACAATAACTTTTCCATGGCAGATTATTATAAAGTTGATAACGTCTTGGGACAAGGATTTGTTATCACTAGTGACGGCTGGGTAATGAGTGGCTACTTGCCCAAGGAGATTGTTGAAGATAAAAAGAAAACTGCCTCAACTACAAAAGAGCTTTTTGACACCTATGTAATTATCACAAAGGATAAAAAAATATTCAATGTTGAAAATATTGTAATTGATAAAGACTTAGCTTACTCATTCTGGAAAGTTAATGCTAAAGATTTGCCAGTACATGTTTTTGTATCGAATAATGATATAGCAAATGGGCAAATGGTAATGGCGGTAAACTGGAACGAGTCGGTGTGGGTTTCAACCATAATATCGAAATCAGACAAAAAGGATAATGCAATTACTTCCAGTGATGATTACTTCAAAAAAATAACCTTAGCGAGCAACCCTAATCCAATCTTTCATGGATCGTTCTTATTTGATTTAAGTGGCAACCTGCTTGCCTTTATCAACAACGACGGCTCGGTTGGTTTTATCGGTAACTATATTTCATGCATCAACTGCTTACTTGATAAGAGTTTAATAAAAAAATCTAGCCTAGGCGTTAATTATATTAATTTATCCGCCCTAGTCAAATCAGTTGATAACAAATACCCGGAAAATGGGGCCTTGATAACTGCCAATGAGAAAGGCATTGCTATTAAGAAATCCAGTCCCGCCGATATTGCCAAATTAAAAATTGGGGATATTATAATATCAATTAACGGAGTTAACATTGATAAAAATAATCAGTTAAATGATATGATTGGTGGCTACAAACCAGGACAAGTAATTGATGTTATTTATTTAAGAAACGATAAAAGGGAAAATGTTTCAATTATCCTTGGTGAATTAAATTAAAACAAATTTTATGTTAATAGGCATTGATGCTAGCAGGGCAAACAAAATCAGAAAGACTGGGACAGAGTGGTATGCGTATAGTTTGATTAGGCACTTTGCCCAAATAGACAAGGAAAACCAGTACATATTATATACCGACAGACCGCTAACTGGTGGTCTTTTGGATTTAACGAATGAAAACTTTGATTACAATACCGACATCGTCGAAAAGGCAGAAGTCCTCAAAAATGGATACCAAGAAATAAAAAGTCCTCATAATAATTTTCACGGCAAAATCCTGAAATGGCCTTTTCAATTCTTCTGGACCCAGGGTCGATTGTCACTGGAAATGCTAATCAAGAAACCGGACGTTTTATTTATCCCCTCGCACGCTCTACCAGTAATTCATCCTAAAAAATCCGTTGTCACCATTCATGATATTGGTTTTGATAAAACCAGTAATATCTACAAGACAGAAAATATTGGTCCAGCAAATAAAAAAATCAGAAAAATATTAAACGGCCTGGCCCTTCTCTTTACCATGGGGAAATATCGCGCCAACACACTTGATTACCTACGTTGGACAACAGCCTATGCCCTAAAACACGCCAAAAAAATCATAACTGTTTCTCATTTTAGCAAAGCAGAAATTATCGATCAATATAAAGTTAACGAAAGCAAAATAAAAGTAGTTCACAATGGGTATAATGAAACTTTATATGCCAAGTGTAGCGAACAGGGCACGGTTGATAATATTCTCAAGAAATACGGAATCAGAGATCAATATTTTTTATACGTTGGAAGAATTGAAAAAAAGAAAAATATCGCAGCCCTGATTGAAGCTTTTGCAATCATGCGCGATAATCCTGAAAATAAAAATATCAAATTAGTCTTAATTGGAAGTGCTAGTTACGGCTTTGACGAGGTTAATTATATGATTAGAGAATTTGCCCTTGAGCACGACGTAATAATTCCAGGCTGGGTTAACGAAGGGGATTTACCCGCGCTGTACAGTGGGGCCCTAGCATTTATTTTTCCTTCAGTTTACGAGGGGTTTGGGATTCCATTACTACAGGCGATGGCTTGCGGAACACCAATTATCGCATCCAACATCTCCTCTATTCCCGAGGTAGTAGAGAATGCCGCCAGATTATTTAATCCTCAATACGTTAAATCGATTGCCGAGGCCATGGATGAGGTTGCAAACAATAAAGATCTTAGAGAAGAGTTAATCATTAATGGAAAAGAAAGGGTTAAAAGTTTTGGCTGGAAAAAATGTGCCGAAGAAACACTACAAGAAATAATCAATAATTAGATAACAAAAACAACATTGCCAAATACTTTTTTAATGTGTTATAATAAAGATGTTATGAGAAAAAAAATATCATCTTTTTTTATTTTATTTTTGCTGGCTAGCATTGCCGGTAACTTTTTTTATCCTTCTGCGGTTTTAGCTAATAAAACAGCAGATTTTGAGATTAAGTTTACCGAAAAAGACGATGTTAACATCTATAGGGCCAGCACTGTTCCGTCCGACCCTTATTTTGATAAGCAGTGGTATTTAAAAAGAATTAAGGCTGTGGAAACATGGGACGAGCATTGGGATGCTAGTAGTATTATTATTGCCGTTATTGATTCAGGGGTACAAATTAATCACCCAGACCTTAAAGATAATATCTGGATTAATTCCGGCGAGGTGCCCAAAAATAATAGAGATGATGATGGTAATGGGTTTATTGATGATTATAATGGTTGGGACTTCGTTGAAAACAACTCAGACCCAAATCCTAAATACGACGAAGGCTATACCAAGGACGGCATCATGCACGGAACAGTTGTAGCAGGTGTTGCCGCTGCCGGTGGTAATAACTTCTTAGGCATTACTGGTGTTGCCTGGAATGCCAAGATTATGCCCCTGCGTGTTTTAAATGGCAAGGGAGAGGGAAATACAAAGAGCGTTGTTAGGGCGATTGATTATGCAATTAAAAACGGAGCTGATATTATCAACTTAAGCTTTGTTGGCGCTGGATACAGCTCAATCCTAGAAGACGCTATTAGGCGAGCCTATAACGCCGGTATTGTGGTCGTGGCCGCAGCTGGCAATGACATGGAAGGTGATAGTAGCCATTTTTTAGACAAAGAGCCACTATATCCCGTTTGCTACGATGGTAAAAATGGTGAAAACATGGTAATCGGTGTTGCGGCAACTGATTCACTTGATCAAAAAGCAAATTTTTCAGGCTATGGCAGTAGGTGCATTGATATTTCCGCACCAGGTATTAGTATTTTTAGTACTGCTGTAAATAAACCAGGCTCAACTGTTTTTAACAATAATTATGATGGCTACTGGGCTGGAACTTCAATGGCTGTGCCTATGGTTTCCGGAGCAGTTGCTTTGATTGAGGCAGCCAATCCGCACCTATCAAGAAGTGAGGTGGTTAACGCATTGCTAAAAAATACAGATAATATTGATAATTTAAACCCAAACTATATCGGTAAACTTGGGAGCGGCAGACTAAACGTTTACGCTGCCATTAATAACGTACTTGATATTTCTCAAAAAAAGAATGTTGATTTAGTTATTGGCCCGCTATCGGGAAAAAATGGTGAGATATTATTGACAGACAAAGATGGAAAAATTTTAAATAAATTTTTTGCCTTTGATCAAAATTTCAAGGGTGGCGTCAATGTCGCAACCGGCGATGTCAACGGAGATGGTTTATCTGAAATTATCGTTAGCGCAAATACTGGAAACAGTCCTCATGTAAAAATCTTTAGCAGTGATGGTAAATTAAAAAAAGAATTTTATGCTTTTGATAAGAAGTTTAAAGGTGGTGTAAATGTAGTAGTTTCAGATATTGATGGTGATGGATTTTCGGAGATTGTAGTCGGCGCTGGTATTGGTGGCGGACCGCACATTAGAGTTTTTAATCATAAAGGCGAATTAAAAAGGCAATTTTTTGCCTATGACAAAAATTTCAGAGGTGGTGTAAATGTCGCAGCTGGCGACCTTGATGGTGATGGTATATCTGAAATAGTAACAGGTGCTGGCGTCGGCGGTGGACCACAGGTACGTATTTTTAACAACAACGGACAGTTAAAAGGACAATACTTTGCTTATGATAAAAAATTCAGAGGCGGTGTAAACGTCGCGGTTGGAGCATTCAATGATAGCGTCCGAAATGCCCGTTCAATGATTATAACAGCGCCAGGAAAGGGTGGTGGACCGCAAATAAAAATCTTTGACAATCACTTCAAGCTACATGGCCAATTTTTTGCCTATGCTGAGCAATTCAAGGGTGGTGTAAATATTTCCTTGGCAGATATTGATTATGATGGTCAAAAAGAAATTATCACAGGGACTGGGCCTGGTGGCGCTCCACATGTCAGAGCTTTCGACGACAACGGTACGCTGGTTTCCTCTTTTTATGCCTATGAGGAAAGTTTTAATGGCGGAGTTTCAGTCGCAGCAATTGAATTATAATTTATTTAAACTTTATATAAAAATATATGACAAAGAGGGCTATATTTGATAAAAAAAATGTTTTAGTTATTGGTGGCGCCGGCTTCATAGGCTCGCATCTTTGTGATGAATTACTGAAAGATGCTAAAGTAATTTGTATCGACAACTTTTCCAGTGGACAAGAAAAAAATATTGATCATCTTTTAGCCAACCCTGATTTTGAATTTATCAATCATGACATAACAAAGACAATCGTCCTGGAAGAGTATCCTGAGTTGCAAAAATTCAAGCTAGAATTTCAAGGTATTCAAGAAATTTATAATTTAGCCTGCCCGATGTCTGTCAAAAATTTCAATAGAAATAAAATAGAAACTCTTTTGGTAAATTCTCATGGCGTCAAGAATGCCCTAGATTTAGCGGTTCAGTATGGAGCAAAATTTCTACACTTTTCATCATCGGTTGTTTATGGACTTTTTGATGATTTTGAGCAAAAAATACCTGAAAATTACGTCGGCAAAATTGATCACCTCTCCGAACGCGCTGTTTATGATGAAGGAAAAAGATTTGCTGAAACAATGGTAATGAATTATCGTGAAGAATACGGCATTGACGCCAAGATTATTAGAATATTTAGAACCTTTGGTCCAAGAATGCCACTAGGCGATGACCAAATGATTCCAGATTTTATAACCAATGCCCTTGACGATAAAGACTTAATCATTCAAGGTGATGCCAATTTTTCATCATCATTTTGCTATGTAAGTGACTGCATTGATGCTGCTATCAAGATGATGTCTTCTAAGTTTTATGGCCCAATGAATATTGGCTCTGATGTTAAGGTCAATCTAACCTCTTTTGCTGGAAAGGTAATCGAGGCGGTAAAATCAAAGTCAAAAATCGTTTATGCCGAAGAGGTGCTCTTTATGAAGCCTTTGTGTCTACCAGATTTAACCAAAGCAAGAAATGAACTTGGCTGGTTGCCGATTATCACACTTGATACTGGATTACATAAAACAATAGACGATCTTAGAGCTAAAAAAGGAATTATAGGATTTTAAAATTATGAAAATATTTTGCGTTATTCCAGCGTGGAATGAAGAAAAGAAAATATTAGACGTTGTTAATGAGGCGGCAAAATATGTCGACAATGTTGTTGTAGTTGATGACGGTTCAATTGATCAAACAGTAGAGGTTTTAAAAAAAACCAATGCGATCGTCCTTAGACACATAATAAACAGAGGCCAGGGCGCTGCGCTACAAACAGGCAACGAATTCGCATTGTTGAATGGTGCCGACATCGTCGTTCACTTTGACGCCGACGGACAATTCTTGGCAACAGAAATAAAAGAGGTGATTCAGCCGCTTATTAACAACGAATGTGATATCGTCTTCGGTTCCAGATTTTTAGGCAAAAAATCAAAATTACCATTTTGGAAAGAATTCATTATCATGCCTTTAGCGCATTTAGTGAACAAGATTATTCTAGGCCGAACGCTATCAGACCCACAAGGCGGTTTTCGTGCCCTAAACAGGAAAGCCTTGCAAGAAATAATCATCACACAAAGAGGAATGGCTCATTGCAGTGAAATTATCTATAAAGCTTTTAAAAATAAATTAAGAATTAAGGAGGTGCCAATAACAGTAATCTACGATGAATTTGGTCAAAGCTTCGGCGGCGGCATTCGCATCATCAAGGACTTGCTTTTGGCAAAATTATTAGATTAACTATAAAAATATGTTACAACAATACATCGCCATCGCCGTTATCTTTTTTTTCTTATTTAGACTTGTTTGGCAGAAAAAGAAAAAACAAATTGATTCGCGGGAATTTTTATTTTGGTTTGTTTTCTGGTTTGTCGCTGGGATAATAATTCTAAATCTTCGACTTGTCGACGAATTAGTAGCTAGCTTCGGCTTCTCCAGTTCTGGTATTAATGTTTTGCTTTACATCTCGGTGATAATTTTGTTTTACTTTGTTTTTCGTATTCGCCTTCGACAAGAAAAAATGGAAAGAGAAATGACAAAGATAGTAAAAAATATTGCCATTAATAATATCAAACCATAGGGGTTTTGCATGGTTGAAGTATTTAAACTCCTTGACCGAAAATAATATATGAACGCCAAAGATGTTTTAATAGATTTTTTAAATTATGCCTTCCTAATCGTCGTTGTTATTTTTTTTATAACTTTTTTTATCGTAGGTGATAGATTTGAGACTTTTACCGCCATCCTGAAGTCATTAGTACCCCTCGCAATCTTCTCAATTTTTTTTATATTTTTTTTCAAGCACAAAAGGAAGCTAAAGAAAAAAAATAATATAAACAATGACAACAACAGTGATACCAACGAAATTGTTGTTTACGTAACAGTAAAAGAAAAACGGAAAGACATCGCCGCAGTATTATTAGTCGCAGTTGTAAACGCAGCACTGCCCATTGCCATGGGTAAATTTCTACGAGATGATTTAATACAGGTATTTTTTATTTTTATTGCCATGACGTTGTGGCATTTATTTTTATTGAGAAATGATGGCAATAATAATTCCATAGGCCTAACCTTAAATAAAATCATCAATGACGAGATTATTATTTTTCTTTTTCCGATAATTTTTTATACTCTATCATACACCACTGGAAAAACGCCAGACACGGTAGATATTTTTCAGTCATTAATCCTGTTATCAATGTATCCTTGGCACTATAAATTATTTAAAAAAATTACCCTGACTATATAAACTACAATTGTATGAAAATTTGCTTGATCAATAACTTATATAAACCCTTTGCGCGCGGTGGCGCTGAAATAGTCCTTGAATCAATCAATGGTGGCCTTGCCGAACTTAAGCATGACGTTTTTGTCATATCAACCACTCCCAGATTTAATAAAAAAATTACTAACAGCGCTGGTAAGTATAATTTAAAATCTTGCTATTATAACCTAGGCAAAATGCCTGTTTTTTTTCGCTTATTTTGGCATTTTTATGACATGTTTGATATTTTTACCGCCTTGCAGGTTAAGAATATTTTGTCACAGGAAAAACCAGATTTAATAATCACCAACAATCTAAAGGGGATTAGCTTTTTACTGCCATTAATAATTAAAAAAACAAATACCAGGCATATTCACATACTTCATGATGTGCAACTATTGCACCCATCAGGCTTGATAATGCACGGACAAGAACAAGTACTAGATAGTCTTGGTGCAAAATTTTACATGAACTTTTCTAGATATTTATTTAACTTTTGCGAAGAAATTGTTTCACCTTCACAATGGCTACTAGACCAGCATCTAAAGAGAGGTTTTTTTAAAAAAATAACTACGAGCGTTATTCCAAACCCGGTTAATATTAACAAGATTGAACAATACGCCACACCAAAAAATAATATTTTTCAATTTCTTTATGTTGGTCAAGTAGAAAAATACAAAGGTGTTGAATTTTTAGCTAACGCCCTTGCCACCATAAATGGAGTTGAATTGAAAATTGTAGGCGACGGAAGTTATCGGCAACAACTCGTGGAAAACACCAAAAATAAAAAAAATATTATTATTACTGGTAGAAAATCAAAAGAAGAAGTTGTTGAAATCATGAAGAATGCTGACTGCTTAATAGTTCCTTCTTTATGCTATGAAAATTCACCAACAGTTATCTACGAGGCCATGGCAGCCGGACTACCAGTGCTAGGTTCACGAATTGGCGGCATTACTGAGCTCCTTCACGACATCGGCGGGATATTATTCAATCCTGGCGACCAGACTGATTTGCAAAAAAAAATAGACTGGATAATAAAAAATCCTCAAAAAATTGAGAATTTAAAAAAAAATTACACAAAAAATATTAACAACTATTCTCTTGAAAAATATTTACAAAAAATATTAAAAAATTTCTCCAATCGTAATTGATTGCTGTTTAGTTTTGCGGTAATTTATTTTATCTACCACTTTATTAAACTCTTCAATGTTTATATCATTTGGCGATTCATTAATCCGATCTCTTAAGTCTTGGCCTTGGATTGCTATTGTCTGATAAACATTTTTATTAATAAAGATGATTACAATAATAATAACAATAATATTTATTGCGTATATGATAGGATTTATCAGATTCACGATGTTGTTTTTTGAAATTATTAATTTTAACTGCATATTATTTCCAATAAGTTTTTGCCACTATATTTAAAGTAATTATTTGATTGCGGCTAGAATTGTCATTAGGCAGGGAGCCGTTGGACGACCCGCTGACAAAATCCAATCCATCAATGTTGATGTAATATTTTAAAGATTGTAATTCAGAAAGATAGTTCACTACATTTTTGTAATTACCGCTTAAGGTTATTGTCATTGGCACAAACAAGTTATTATTTCCAGACTCTTTATTGGCACTGTTGTTTTTTGTCGCTTTGACGGTTTTATCTTCACTCGCTGGAGAGGTTAGGCTTATTTTTTGCTCTACATTGTTTTTATTCGCAACACTTTCCAAAACGGTAATAAACTCTAATTCTCTGTTTTTATTAATAAATACCTCCTCCAGAGTTTTTACGCTTGGTTCAATTTCACCTATTTTCTTATTTAGACTAATGGCGTTATTTTCAATTTGATATTTTTTTTCACTGTTTATTTTCTCATTAATAATTTTTACCTCAAGATCATTAATAGCGGCTATTGATGGTATAATTGCAAAATACAACAAAGCACCAAAAAAAACTATAAATAAAAAAATTATATTAGTTATTTTTTGCTTAGCTGAATAATGTTTTTGATTATTTAAATTCATAATTATTAATTTTGGCGCTAATATTAAAATTTATATTCTCTTTTTCCAGTAAATTGCTAATAGGGAAGTCGACGTCGGAAAGGAAGGCGGACTCATCGAGGAATTTTTTTATCTTAATCAGGCCATCCCTGGTTTTTGATTGCCCAGTGAGGCTAAGCCCATTATTTCTATCCATTGATATTTTATTATATTTGATATCTTTAGAAGTATTTTGAGAGATTAACTCCAAGAGATTTAACCAACTTATTTCATCTTTTTGAATAACGGCGACTTCTTTTAATTTTTTATTTACATCATTAACCGCCTTAACCGTATTGTTAGTTGACTCGTTGGTAGTGCTGTTCATCTGACTAACTTCACTCAAGTAAGAACTGAGAACAATTCTTGAAGAGACTAAAATAATCGCATAGAATCCCAAAAAAACACCAATCAAGATAAAAGACTTTCCAATAATCCGATAAATATACTTTAATTTGATCTCATTTTTTAATTCTGGCGAGATAATGTTTAATGTAATCATTTTATTTATTAGCTATAAATATATTTCTTAATGACAGTCCGATAGCTGTCGCGTATCCAGAGCTGGTACTTTGTTTAATTGAAAGTTTTTTATCATCTAACCCCTTGATATTGTCTAATTTTAGATCATGGGTTTCTATCAAATTTTTAGAAAAACTATCACTAAATTCTCTATCTAGGTGTGTAAAAATATCACCATTTTTTGTTTCGATTTTTATATTTTCTGCAATAATTTTATCTAGGTCTTTAATATTAGAACCACCGCCAGATAAAATTATTTCATTAATCGGCCCAAGGCTACTATAATTATTATTGTAAAATTCTAGAGCAGACTCAATTCTTTTGTTAACAACGTCTAAGGTGTTAGCAAGAATTTTTTTAATTATACCCTTGGCAATTGTTTCATCAAGACCGCAAATTATCTTTGCCTTCTCGGCTTGTTCCTCGCTTATTTCTAAAATATCGGCAATTTTTTTTGTAATCTCTCTGCCAGACACGGGGATGCTTACTGAAAAAACAATGGCATTGCCAGAATAGGCTATTAAATTGGTACGATTGTAGCCTATATCAATAATTAGGTAATTTTTAAATTGCTTAATTTTGAAATTTGGTGACTCCTCGGTCAATAAAGCCCGGCAAATGGCCACAGACTCAATCTCCAAAGCAACCGTTGAAAGCTTGGCTTTATTAAAAATGGCAATATACTGTGTTACTACAGCTTTCTCGGCAGCGCCGATTAAAACACTATAGTTATTTTTATCTTCACTAAATATTTGCCAATCATAAAATAATTCATTAGCGGAAATGGGGAAATATTTTTCCATCTCAGTCTCTATTACATTTTCAATCTGATTTGATGATTTAGCAATCTTGATTAATTCTATGTAAGTTTTTGACTCTGGCAAACATGCAACAATTTCATTAGTGGTAATATTGCCAAATTTTGGCTTAGCAATTAACTTCTCCAATGATTCCAAAAAAACACGTTGATTTTTTATTTCACCTTTTTCAATAGTACCGATAGGCAATTCAACTCGTCCCATCGCCTGAATTTTAATTTTGTTGGTTTTTTTCCTTAATTGAACTAATTTAAGCGAGGTGTCTGATATGTCAAGTCCGATGGGAAAATTTGATTGTCTGAATGAGAGCATACTTTAGTATTAAATATTTTATAACTTTATTGTAACACATTTTAATCTTCTTTCCAAGAAACAAAAGTATACTCTCCCGTGGTAGGAAAATTCGCCGGGGGATCCAGCGTAAGATTATTATCATAAATTATATTCCTAATTTTATATCCAGAACACCATTGATCACTGGTGCCACAAGAATAACTAAAACCATAGCGCTGGTTTGTTGCCAAAGACCCATAAATAGTTATCGTTTGTCTCTTGGGATACTCATCGCCGCTACTGTGCTTGTAATACAAACGACCGACTCGACCAGTCTTAGCAATCATAGCTGCATCAATTCTTAATTCCATTTGATCCTCCGTTCCCGACAAAGCACCTTCGCTATACAAACCAGGGCCAATATCGCCTTGAGCGATAAGTCCAATGGAGTCTGTGCCGTCATAATTTGTATAAAGTAAATCCTTATTAGTGATTATACTCGCAGTGTTAACAGTGCCCGTAAACGGTTCGAAAAATGCTAAAACGTTCACCTTGCTTCCGTTTATTTTTCCATCAATCCAGACATGATTTTTGACAAAAATTATTCCGTTCTCCGGAATGCTAAAAGTTTTAGCAGCTCCTTCAGTTTTTATACTAAGGCTTTTAGAGTCTGCACTGGGATTATTACTCCAATCCGGGAAAACAGCGGAGACATCCCTAATTTCAAAAGTATTATTTGTTTTTAGTGTAATATGGAATCCCTCGTCGCAGGTAGAGCTAATGCAATTACGAAGAGTTGGCTCTGATTCAGGATCAGCTATCCCAGCACTTCTAGGATCAATAATCATTCCGCTTGAAGAAGCTTTAATATATGTCTCACTTATATAGTTATCTAATAAACTAAAGCTCACGATTGGGACGGGGAATTCGCGACCAGAAAGAAAAGTTGCACTTTGATCTGGCGCAGGAAGACTTAGTCCGGGATTTCCTTCTTCGGTTGTATTATAAGTACCATTACCAGCACCATTGTGAGTATGCACTCCAAACGCAAAAACATCACTACTGGCATGATCTGGGTCGGTATAATAATCCTTGGAAGAGGTAATAATATTATGAGCTATTCCATCAAATCGAACACCGCCATTTGAATGAATAGGCCCCCAAACCTCAGTATCAGCACCAAATGTAATATCATTATTAGATAAAGTTGCAAAATTAGACCAAGAGGGTTTTCCTAGTTTAACCTCAATGACTCTTTTAACGCTTGGGTGGCCATCTTCCCACCCTATTGATTTAACTGTCACGATAGTTGAGGCATTAATAGCTGGTGGGGTAATATATAACTCATAATGACCTGTAATGCTGCCACTAGCGTCCGTATATGCGTATGGCCCATATGGAGTGGTCGAGGCACGACAAGCCTCTTTATTGCAATACTCTTCTGGATCATGATATAGCACCCAGCGATAATAATTAACACCAGCCTCAGCAATATGAACGGCTTGATTGCTGGCAATTTTGATCATATTTAATTTTTGTTGTAAAAGAGCTAGGCCGATGGCGCCCATAGTCATGGCCATAAAAAGACCGGTCAAAACCAAGGCAAGGATTAACATCGAGCCTCTGCTGTTATTCATGAATTGTTTTATTTTTTGTTTCTGCATATTCATTAACTTATAAATTTGATTTAAGATTACGGAGAGCAACATCAGTTTCGACATAAATATCAGCCGGTGATATTTCCGGAGTAACGTTGATTTTTAAATTCATATTAATTAATCTAACCTCGTTAATATCCCCAGCAATAGTATAATTAGAGGTATAGTAGTTAAAGACATTTTCGGTTTGATTATTGACGTAATTAGCAATAACCGTAATGACTGGTGGGTCTGTATACAAATTAGAGATATTGGGCTCAATGACAGCTTTTTTTAACTCCAAGCCGTCGAGGTAGTATCTAACTTTTTCATACACATCATCCTTGTCGATGTCGGAGAAAAAAGCAAACTCTTGATTAGTAATTACAGAAATCGGGTAATCACCATGGGCGGAATTATTTGCGCCTCTAATTTCAGTCTTCATAATGTTCATTGCATCTCTGGCTTGTTTGACCGCTTCAGCTTGTTCAGCCTCAAAACGAGAAGCTCTCAGACCCATGACGGTAAAATTTAAAACCATGGTTGAGATGACACCCATAACTGCAATCACGACAATTAATTCAATCATAGTGAAACCGGTTTTATTTTTCATAGTTGAGGAAAATGAATGCCCAGCCATATAAAAAAACAATGGCTTTTTTAAAATTTTATTTAACATAAATTTCAATTGTTTTTATTTCATCAGCGCTAATACTAATAGGGCAGTTAAGGGGGCGGCATTCAGTCACAATTAGCCCTGTCAAGGTGCTGCTTGCAACTATTTGATATGATGCATCCCACTCCAACTGCAAAGACAAGTCACCACCACCGTCAGTAGCATGCGTTTGACTATATTTATACTGCAATGGATCTTTGTATATCAATCTTGAGCCGGTTATAACCAAGGGGACATTGGCCACCACCGTTGGTGTTCCTGGTTCGCTAATTTCGGTTGCATAGATCTCCTTGGATAAACTTCTTTCATCGTGCCAAGCACTAAAAATTTTATTATCTGAACTTATGATAATAGCAGGTGAATTTTGATCTGACGAGTCTATATCGTCGGTTATTTTTTGATCATTGGTCCACTCTGCAACACCGCTGAGATTAAATTTTTGAGCATAGATGTTGTTATTACCATTACGATCATCAGTCCATGTTACATAAACATTAGAATCATTACTAGCAATAGTCGGGTAGAATTGGTTTTTTTCACTAGACTCTACATTTGCCCGTTCTTTCCAAATTAAGCTACCTGTGCTATCAAATTTGGCTAAATAAGTATTATAAATAGATGATTCTGATGCAGTCCAGGATAAAAGGGCAGTTGTTGAAGCATGGCTAATTCTTGGTCGAAAATCTGCAACACCTGAATTAGTGATATTAATAGGCTCAAGCCACAACTTATTACCATCAATATCAAATTTTTGTAAATAAATATCGCCTTGTTCCTCCCAGCTGATATAAATATTGTCTTCTGCGTCGATATCAATCACGGGATTTATTTCATTTGTTGAAGAACTAGTGATTCTCAAATCACTACTCCATAAGCGGTTGCCGCCCTCATTAAAGCTTTGCGCGTAAATATCAATATTGCCATTGCGACTATCTTCCCAAATAACCGTAGTTGTGGCCGTGCCAAAATTTTCCGTGATAGCAATTTGCGGATTTTGCTGATTAACACTAGACGAATCCAAATGAACTCTTTTCACGCCCCAGTGTTCACTCCCGTCATTATTAAAACTTTTTATATAAATATTATCATCGCCGACAATGCTAATCTCGGGATATTCAATATAGTTAAACTGGGTGGTTGCGCCAGCATTGGTCAAGCGGAAGCAATAAGTTTTTTCAGATGCACTACCATCAGCCTCAAGAGAATATTCAATTTCGGTAAAATCAGAAGAGGTGAGTGTCAGTGCTGAAGTTTGACTACCAGTATCTTTTATTTGACTAGCCTTAAAATTAGTATTTTCATTGGTAATACCAGTAGAATCAGTCGTTGCATCACCATCGTTAATATTGCTCGAGTTGTACATTTTCCATTTTGCCGGCAATGAACTCCAGACTGAAATTGCAGCACAGGTAGTATCTTTTTCGCCGTACTGAATCTGATAACTAGTAGCAGCGGAATCAAAGCTGCCTGCATTGGTAACGGCAAATCTCAGTCTAACCGGAGCCCCTATTTTGGTTATCAAATTATTATCTTCGGTCTTACTCCAAGAAGCAGTGCTTTCATCACCATCATCATTGCGAAATCTATAATGAATCTGCTGCAATTCAGCTGGTTTTAAAAGAATGGTTGTTCCCGCAATGGCGACAGTAGATCCAGGAGTCATAAGACCAGCGCTAATTATAACATCTGTTGCCGGATTACTTATTTTAATTTCAACGGTGTCATTTTTATTAGACGAACTTTTAACATCTAGAACTGTATAGACACAAAGACTATGTGTGGTATCGATTGTCACACCACCAACTTTTGTAAATATTGCCACACCATCGTAACTATCAAAACCAGTATTAGTACCAAATTGCAAATCGGTACCAGCGTACGACTCACTAACGCAGTCATATGGAAAACTAGAGTCTATATCATAATACAAGTGAATATTTTCTAAATTATTTTGCGCATCAACAGTTCCATCTTCACTTATTTTTATACTACTGACAGAGTTTGTAGAACTTGCCGTAATTGCAAAAGAACCACCAATATATTGGTTTGTGGCAGGGAAGGTGATAGAGGCTGTTTGAGAATTTATTGCACTAACAGAGGTGTCATTTTTAATTTTAAAAATTGCCAAGACGCTATTTCTATACGTATTGCTACCACCTAGCAAGGGCCCAAGCGTAGCCTTTTGTGGAACACCAGCATTTATATTTATCGTCGCCACACTCAAGGACCCTTTGCTTCCAGAATTCCAATCATCCCACATTTTCTGAGTATACACATTAGATGATGATGATTGCCAATTTGCCGAAGTTGGTGCCGTAAAAGCGTCGTCACCAAAAGACACTGCCGCGACGCCAAAACTGTTATTTGTTGAAGTGGCAGTCAAGTCGGTGTTGCCAGTTTTAGACAAGTCACCTTGATAATTCATTGAGACAACATCAAGCAAGCTAGCGGTTTCGAGTCCACTTACCTCCATAAGCATCAAGACACCGCCATTTATATCGCCAGAATTTGTAATAGAGACTGTTTTTGATTCGCTAGCGCCCGCAACTTTATGCCAGATACCAGCATCCAGACTAGCTGAGACATCGCTATAAACTGATTTTGTAAAACCAGCTGGCGTAATAAATGAAGTGAAACTATGCCGATGACTTGCAATGGCAATAATAACATTACCGCTAAGTGGGGCACTATCAAAGGTAGCTGACAAGGTTGGTGAATTGTTTACGTTTGCGCCTATTTTTGTCTGTACAATTGTAACTGTACCGGCGGCAACAGCACTGTTATTGCTAAAATATTTTTTAATTTTAGCAACAAAAATATGTGAATTATTTCTAATATCATGAAATAAAAAAACTTTTATTTTATTAAAATACAATTCAGCAAGTCTGCCAACATTACTTAGCGGTCTCAGCAAGGAACTTTTAACAATTTTATTCACGTTTAGAACCTTATCACTGCTGGGGCTAGTCAAGTCATCATTACTGGCTAGACTTGATTCAACTGGAGCTTTTGCCAATGATTTTAAAGCTATTGAACTGTCCTGCCAAACAACATAAGAAGTGCCGTTCTTGCTTGTGGCAATACTAGGATTAGTTTCATTACTTGAGGTTTCCACTCTAACATCATTTAGCCATTGTCTGGTCTTGGCAGAGTTATATTTTTGAATAAAAACACCTGCGTTTGTCGCATCAACTACATCTTGCCAAATGAAATAAATATTTCCGGAATCATCTTTTGAAATAGCTGTTTTTGACTTACTACTTGTCGACGTCGCCTTATTGACCATCCAATTTGCAGGAATATTATCAGAATATGTTTTAACAATAAGTGTAGCTAGCTTATCTATTGAAAAACTTTCAGCTGTTTTATTACCCTCAGTAATTGAGAGATGAATTGGTGTTAAACCGGAAGCGGGGTCGAGAGAATAATCAGTGCTATAACCAGCCTTGCTAACCGTAATCTTATAACCTTGAAATGACTTAAGAAGCGCCATGTTTAATATGCCGTTTGCATCAGTAACTGTCGTATGTTCATGCATGGCAGGAACTAAAATATCATTATCTATATAGACATTAGCATTAGGAACGGGTAATCCATTAGAATCAACAGAATGAAGCTCTAGCAAGCCATAGCCAGCGGCCACTTCTTTGGTCTTGGAAACTATTTTAGAAAACACAGATATACTTTTTGGACCATAACTACTTTCCCAACCAACTTTAACCGTGGCCTGCTTATAGTCATTAGGGATGGTATCTACTCCAGCAATATCATCGTATGGATCGTTTGGCATGGTGACGTTTGTTGTAACCGTAAAAACTCCACCTCTTTCAATGGTAACTATTTGAGGAATTGTGCCAGAGACAATACTGCTGTCAATAGTTCCGACATTATCATAGGGCATATTGCGAATCTGCTCCATTTTTTGATTGGCAATCTCAATCGCTGATACATAGTTTTTGTTGTCAGCCGTTATTCTAAGAGACAAGATTACCAAGCTGTAAACTCCCAAAATCAAAACAGCGATTATAGCCAAAGAGACTGTAACCTCAATTAATGTAAAGCCTTTTTGATTTTTTTGGGGGGATAATTTCATTAATTTTATATTGCCGATGAAATGGCAAACATTGGCATCACGATAGCCACGGCCACGCCACCAACGCCTAGGCCAAGTGCAAGAATTAATAAGGGCTCAATAATAGTTGGTAAATTTTCCATAATCTGATCAACTTCATCTTCGTAAAACTCAGCTAATTCCATTAAAATATTATCAAGCTCACCAGTCTCTTCGCCAATGGCAATCATTTGCACAACTACTGGAGTAAAAAGATGGGGATAGGCCTTAACAGCTTCATTTAATTTACCGCCCTGCTTGATTACTTGCGACATATCATTCAAGGCCGCCTTATAATGTAAATTTCCCAGAACGTTGGCAGTGATTTGGAAGCATTTTACAATCATAATATCAGTCTTCAAAAGAGAACTAATATTTCTCGCGAAACGCGCGAGATTAATTTTTTTGATAATTGTGCCAAAAACCGGTGCCCGCAACAAGATTGTCTGAAGAATGTATCTTCCTTTATAGGTTTTTAATATCTTGACCCAAGCTGTAATAAAAATTCCCAATCCAATCACAACCATTATGCCATTATTTCTAATAGCATCACTGGCCCCAATCAAAATTTTTGTGGCTAGTGGCAATTCAGCATGTAACTCATCAAACATGGCTGTAATTTTTGGAACCACCACGATTAACATAAAAGCACCGATACCGAACATCGCAAATAGGATAACTGCCGGATACGTCATGGCCCCTTTCACCTTAGAAACTAATTGATGCTCTTTTTTCATCTGCACAAAAAGTTGTCTAAGCACCTCCTCTAGTTTACCTGACAATTCTCCGGCGTCGATCATACTCAAAAAAAGATCACCAAAAACTTTACGATAATCCTCTAAGGATTCAGCAAAACTTGAGCCTTTTTCAACTCGGCTAGCCACATCAGTTAAAATTTGATTAAAATGTTTATTCTCGGATTGGTCAGCTAAAGTCTTAAGCGCACGCGCAAGAGAAATGCCGGACTTAAGCATCAATCCCAAGTGTTGCACAAAAAATAATTTTTCTTTTAGTGCGATTGGAGTCAGAGTCAGAAGAAAATTATTAATTTTATCCATTATAGGCACCTCTTCTTTTTTGACATCATTTGCGCCATAGTCCTGCGAACTAAAATTAACTACCATAGTTTTTATTTATTAATTATTTTTAAAAATCTATTCCTTTGTCACGCGCAACACCTCTTCAATTGTTGTCACGCCGTTTTTCGCCTTAATAAAACCATCTTCAACAATCGTCAACATGCCTTGCTCGATGGCCTTTTGATGAATCTCATGAGCACTGGCATTTTTAACAATTAATGATGATATATCCGGAGTGTTTTCTAATATTTCATAAATACCAATACGCCCCTTATAGCCAGTATTATTACATTGCTTACAACCCTTACCGCGATAAAACAGCAATTGCGATAACCCCTTTTTAGCGCTCAAAATTTGCTTCTCCTGTTCCAGTGTCGTTAAAATACTTCCGATATTTAATTGTTTTTCGAGTTTATCAATAACTTCTTTATCCAGATTAAAACTTTGAATACAATTTGGACATATTTTTCGCACCAAACGTTGCGCAATAATAGCATTGGCCGTCGTTGCAATCAAAAAAGAGGGGATACCCATTTCAGTTAAACGAGGCAAAGTGGCCGCAGCGCTGTTGGTATGAATAGTAGATAACACCATATGACCAGTCATAGCCGCATGCGTCGCAATTTCAGCCGTTTCTTCATCACGGATTTCTCCCACCATAATAATATTCGGATCTTGCCGCAAAAAAGCACGCAAGCCCTGAGCAAAGGTGTAACCAATCTTGGCATTAACCTGTGACTGGTTCACATGGGGCATACGATACTCAATTGGGTCCTCAATGGTAGAAATATTAACCTCTGGTTGATTAAGAATACTTAAGATTGTATATAGGGTAGTGGTTTTTCCTGACCCCGTTGGTCCGGTCACCAAAAGCACACCGTGTGGCTTAGTAATATTACGCTTCAAAGCCTCTAAGGCGCTACGCTGAAAACCAAGCTGTTCCAAGGTTAAAATCTGTCCTTTTTCATTTAACAAACGCATTACAATTTTTTCGCCATCAAAGGTTGGTAAAATCGAAACACGAAAAGCCATCTTATGTTCAGCGTTGGAAATCTTAAAACGACCATCTTGTGGTAGGCGATGTTCGTCTACTTTTAAATTCGCCAAAATTTTGATACGCGCCACAATGCCAGATTGAACATTCTTGGGTAAAACCATTACATTTTTCAAAATACCATCGATACGATAGCGAACTAATACGTCTTTTTCTTCTGGCTCAATGTGAATATCACTCGCGCCCTCAATAATGGAGTACTCCAATAAAGTATCCACGATACGAACCACGGGCACATCTTGAGCCAATTTCTTCAAATCTTTGTTTATATCCAATTCTGAAAGATCCTCTTTTTGTTCATCGGACAAATAATCGAATTCCGCCTTTAGACTTTTGTGATATTGCTTTAAAGTGTCATGAATACTGTCAGAGGTGGTAACATAAAGCACTGGATTTAGACCAGTTTTTTTCTTAATAAATTCAATAATCTGGATATTTTCCGGATTTATCAAGGCTAGTTTTAAATCCTTGCCATCAGAGTCAAAGGCAATAATTTCGTGCGCAGAAGCAATTGGTTCTGGAATTGAAAATAAAACATCTTTACGAATATTTTGGTTTTTTAAATCAATAAAGGGCAGCTTGTAATAGCTGGCCGCATTTTCACATATAGCCAAAGAAGAAGTAATTTTCTTTTCGACTAATAAATTCTCAAGTGGCTTACCAAGGCTAATTGCCTCCGCTGATAACTTCTCAAAGTCATCAGCGGAAATAATTTCCGCACTCAAAAGAATATTTTTTAATTGCTTTTTTGAAAACATGAGGGATTTATTTATACACAGGTTTAATTATTTTTTATTATACCACAAAATTGTTTTTTTTGAAATATTATTAATTCACAACCGCTTATCACCAAAGAATAAAATTTGTTTTTTTATGGAATATATGTTATTTTTTATTTAGAAGTTTTAACAAAATCCGCAATTAGTGGATAAGATTTTTTGCTGTATGTTTTCCAAATTTTTAGACTTTTTTTACTTTAAAAAAGATGATGTTGAAAATTATTTAAGTGAACTATTTTCTGCTACCTATGTTCGCTTTTTTATTATTGCGATTATAGCTATCAATATCATTATTTGGGTTATAGTGCATAAAGCCGTTGTTTTGGCAGGTGCTGACAATATTGCCTTACATTATAACGTAGAGAAGGGAATTGACCTTTACGGAGAAGCGAAAAAATTATATATTCTCCCCATATTCGGCTTATTTGTTTTTATCCTTAATTTTTTAATTCTATCTTTTATTAACAACAAAAAAGACAGAACTTTTATCGCCTACACTCTTTTAGGGTCGGCTTTTTTTGCCAATATCATCTTGGTAATGGCGATTATTTCTCTGTATATTGTTAATTTTGGACAATAAATAAAACAAAAATTATGACAAACGATTTTAACACAATCAAAGTTTTGCTATTCACGGGCTTAGCTTTTATCTTCACAATGGCTTGGACGCCATTGTTCACACATTTTTTGTATAAATACAAATTGGGCAAAAACATCCGTAACAGCGGCGAGACACCGATTTTTTCCAAATTGCATTTACACAAAGCCGGCACACCAACCATGGGCGGTATCCTAATCTGGATGACCGTTTTAATTTTTTCGCTTTCAATTTATTATTTAGCTGATCTGTTTCCTAATAGCATTTTTGTCAGTTTGAATTTTTTATCGCGCGAACAAACTCTTTTACCCTTGGGTGCCCTGGTTGCCACTGCGCTTGTTGGTTTATTTGATGACTGGTTAGATATTAGGGGGAGTGGTGTCAAAGGTGGCGGTGGTTTAAACATGAAACATCGTTTTGCAATTTACGCCGTCATTGCCCTGATTGGGGCTTTATGGTTCTATTTCAAGCTTGATTGGGACTTATTTCATATTCCCTTTGTTGGCTTAGTAAAATTAGGCTGGTCATATATTTTGATTTTTATATTGGTAATCGTGGCAACAGCTCATTCGGTTAATTTAACCGACGGCCTTGATGGCTTGGCTGGTGGCGCCTTATTAACTTCTTTTGCCGCTTATGCGGTTATCGCTTTTTCCATGGGCAAATATGATTTAGCAGTTTTTTGCGGTGTCATCGTCGGGGCCTTGCTGGGATTTTTATGGTTCAATATTATGCCGGCGCGCTTTTACATGGGGGACACTGGGGCAATGAGCCTGGGTGTTACTCTGGGTGTTATCGCCATGCTAACCAATACAGCTTTGATTTTACCGGTTATTGGCTTAATCTTTGTTATCGAATCTCTATCAGTTATTATTCAATTAACTTCCAAAAAATTACGTAACGGCAAAAAAGTCTTCCTCTCTTCTCCAATTCATCATCATTTCGAAGCCAAAGGCTGGATCGAAGCTAAGATTGTCATGCGCTTTTGGGTAATCTCTGGTGTCGCCGCCACAATTGGCTTGGTATTATTTTTATCAGACAAGACAATGTAATTTTTTATGCGCAAACCGATCACATCAAAACCAGGCTATCACTCCCTTGATAAAGGCTTACTCATCGCCATTGTGGGCATAGTTTTGTTCGGCCTATTAAGTTTATCTAGTGCCTCATCAATTGTCGCTTATGAAAAATTCGGTGATCCGTATTATTATTTTAAACATCAATTATTTGCCATAGCAGCCGGTGTGGCCGCTTTTTGGTTTTTTACTAATTTTGACTACCGTCGCTTGAAAAAGTACGCCGCTGGCTTTTTATTCTTTTCTATTTTTTTACTGGTTTTAGTATTTATACCCGGTTTAAGCGCCGACTACGGCACAGCCCATAGCTGGATTAATGTCTTTGGTTTCTCTTTGCAACCATCCGAGTTTGTAAAATTATCCTTCTTGCTTTATCTAGCTGCTTGGCTTGAAGCGCGCAAAAAGGATTTGCATAATGCCCACCAAGGCATTGGACCATTTTTAGCCGTTTTAGGATTAATTGCATTTTTAATGCTTTTGCAACCAGATTTAGGAACCCTATCAATTGTAGGCATGACCTCAATGGTGGTTTATTTTGTCGGTGGCGGTAAAACCAAGCATATCTTGTATATTTTTCTGGCAGCCATTTTGGGAGTATTTATCCTGGTGCAAATTAAGCCATACCAGATGAATCGATTTAAATGCGTTGCCGATCCGAATTTCAGCAAGAACGACGTTTGTTATCAAATCAATCAATCCCTAATTGCTGTCGGTTCCGGTGGTGTCTGGGGACGGGGGATTAGCGGTAGCAAACAAAAATATATGTATCTGCCAGAAGTATCGAGTGACTTTATTTTTGCCGTTATTGCCGAAGAGGTGGGTTTATTTTATTCAATCGGCTTAGTTTTAACTTACCTGTATATTTTTTATCGCGGTTACAAAATTTCTGCCAACGCCCCAGATGATTTTGGCAAAATTTTAGCTATCGGTGTCGTTAGCTGGATAACAATTCAGATGGTAGTAAATATCGGTGGTCTAATTAACATTATGCCCATGACCGGTGTACCCCTGCCATTAATTAGTTACGGGGGGTCTGCAATTCTGACTGCCTTGGCTGCGCTGGGAGTTTTAATGAATATTTCTAAACAAACAACTTCTTAAATTTATGAACGAAAAAACAACAAAAAAAATATTATTAACCGGTGGAGGAACAGGCGGTTCAGTCGTGCCGGTTTTGGCTATCTACGACGAATTAAAAAAATCCACACCAGACATTAATTTTGAAGTCCGCTGGATTGGCACAGCCGAAGGACCAGAAAAGTTTTTAATGGAGCGCGAAAAAATTACTTTCAAAGCAATCAAATGGGGAAAACTACGACGCTATTGGTCCTGGCAAAATTTCATTGATCCATTTTTTATTAAATATGGTTTTTATCAATCATTATTTTACCTCATTAAATGGCGTCCGGATATTGTTATCACCGCCGGCTCTTTTGTCAGTGTGCCCGTAGTCTGCGCCGCTTGGGTTTTACGTATTCCAATTTTAATTCATCAATTAGATATGCGCCCTGGCTTGGCCAATAAAATCATGTCCTATTTTGCGACAGTAATTACAGTTACTTTTGAAAAATCCCTGGATGACTACGGTCGCAAAGCGGTCCGCACTGGCAATCCCGTCCGCGGTATCATGAGCACCTTAAATATGACCAAGAGGGAGGCAATTGAAAAATTAGGCTTCCGTAAAGACATGCCGATTATTCTTATCCTCGGCGGTGGCACTGGCTCTGATTTTATCAACAAAATGGTTCTTGATAATTTACCTGAATTACTAAAAAAATTCCAAATCGTCCACATCACCGGCAAAGACCGCATGAACACCGCGGACAAAAATTTCGACCTTCCAAATTACAAAGCCTTCGAATTCCTTGATACTACGGGCATGCTTAAATCATTTACTGCCGCTGAATTAGTTATTTCTCGCTGTGGCATCGGCGTCCTCACTGAACTTTCATACTTGGGCAAGCCAGCCATTTTAATCCCAATGCCAGATTCACATCAAGAAGAAAACGCCCAAGTCTTCGCCGACAAAAAAGGCGCGATTGTCTTAAATCAAAAAGAAATCGATGCACGAATTTTCATGGATAATATTTTGAATATTTTCAGTAATCAAGAATTGCGCGAAGAATTGAGTAAGAATATTCAAGGGATTATTAAGACAAATGCGGGAGGGAAGATTGTGGAGGAAATTAAGAAATTAATAAGATAAAAATCTGTCATCCTGGAGCGCAAGCGATAGGATCTTCCAATGTTAAAAAAGAAAATATATCAACACTCCTTTTATAAAACATCGGAAGATTCTATCAGTCACTTCGCTCCTTCCAGAATGACTCATTAAACATATGGACCTAAATAAAATCAAAAAAATCTACATGATCGGCATCAAGGGTGTTGGCATGACGATGTTGGCACAATATTTAAACAACATCAGCATGGAAGTTTCTGGCTCGGATATTGATGAAATTTTTATGACTGATGAAGTGTTAGAAAAAGAAGGCATTAAAGTCTTCAAAGGCTTTGACGAGAAAAATATTCCAATAGACACAGATTTAATTATCTACTCAACTGCTTATAACGAAAAAACTAATCCAGAATTAGCTGTGGCCATGTCATCAAAACATAAAGTCTTGAAATACGCTGAGGCACTTGGCCTAGTCTTTAATCAAAAGCATGGTATCGCCGTCATTGGCTCCCATGGCAAGACTACGACGTCGGCCTGGTTGGGTTATGTGATGGATAGAGCGGGGAAGTCGCCAAGTGTGATGGTGGGAGCGCGCGTGCCTCAGTTTGATGGCGCGTCATTGAATGGTCATTCTAGCTATTTAATTATCGAGGCCGATGAGTATCAGAATAAATTACAATATTTTAATCCCAAAATAGTTTTACTAAATAATATCGATTACGATCACCCGGATTATTTTCCGACCGAAGAAAGTTATGTTCAGGTTTTTGTCGATTTTATTCAAAAAATTTCTAGCAAAGGTTTTTTGGTTGCGAATTTTGATGACAAATTCATCCGCAAAATTGCCAATGTGAATTGTCGTGGACGCGTCGTGAGTTATGCTATCAATGAATCAGCAGATTACATGGCTTATGATATTAAACAAGAAGGGGATCGGCAGGTTTTTAAAGTTAAGATCGGCGTGAGTAGTTTTGATGAAGACGATGAAGTGGGTGACACCAACTTGGGAGAATTTAGCATTCAACTTTCCGGACAACATAGTATCTATAATGCTTTAGCCGTAATAGCGACCTGCGCTGAATTGGAAATCGACTTAGTCGACATCCGTACCCATCTCGAAAATTTCGAAGGCACCGCTCGTCGTATGCAAACGATGGGACAATTCCGGGGCGCAACTATTATTGACGACTACGCCCATCATCCGACCGAAATCAAAGCAACCCTAGCGGGAGCGCGCCAAAAATACGGCGATAAAAAAATCAAAGTCGTTTTCCACCCGCACACTTACACCCGCACCAAGGCTCTCCTCAACGACTTCGCCACCAGCTTCGGCGATGCCGACGAATTAATCGTCCTCGACATCTACGGCTCTGCCCGCGAAGAACAAGGCGGCGTGCACAGCAAGGACTTGGTTAATATTATTACCAAACAATTAGATAGACAACTCGCTTGCAAACCACGCACGGCTCACTTGCGAAAAGCAAAACACATCCCGACTTTGGCGGAATGTGAAGCATATTTAAGAGGTGATATTGATAGAGGCGATATTGTGATTTTGATGGGAGCGGGGGATATTTTTCGGATTGGGGAGAATTTAGTTAAGTAATTATAGATTTATAACCGCATCACAATTGTTAATAATTTCTTCTCTGTTCTCGGCAATCAAAACGGTATTATTCTTATCAATAATTTTTTGAAATATTTTCGTCAAAGTAGGAAGGTCGCTCAAATGCAAGCCTCGCGATGGGATGTCTAGAATATAAATACAACGATCACCTAATTTTTTGGACAAAATCTTCGCCAAGCGCACTCGTTGTGCCTCACCGCCAGACAGGGTGCCTGATTTTTGTCCCAAGGCCAGATAGCCCAAACCAACTTCTTGCAAAAAACCTAATTTTCTTTTTACCAAAGAATTATCATCAAACAAAATAGTCGCTTCATCAATGGTCATTTTCAAGACATCAAAAATTGTCTTATTTTTATATTTTACTTTTTCCAAAACGTGAATTTTTTCTTTACCAAATTGCGTATTCAAACTGAAATGCGATTTATTCAATTTCAATTTTTTACTCTCAGGCAAGCCACCGAAGACATCTCGAATTGAATCCCAAATACCAAGATAGGTGGCCGGGGTACTGGTGATAATCGGACTCAAAATAGTCTGGTCAACAAAATAAGATCTTCTCACATTCGCCTTGCCCTCAATGGATTTAAAACCTTGCTTCATCTTCCAGGCATCCTTGCCCTTGAACAGAGAACCATAGGCAACCGACAATAAAGTTGTCTTGCCCGTACCAATCCCGCCAGTCATACAAACCAAACTACCAAGAGGAATATTTAAATTATAATTCTTGATATTATTTTGGTTTATACCCTTAATTATCAAAGATTTTTTTTGCATCAATTTTGCCTTGGCATTCGGACTTCTCTGATAATCCACTAATTCTGCTTTTTTAGAAAAAACATAAATAGAAGTCGGCGTCTTGGCTTTTTTATAATCAGCAATCGAGCCCTGAAAAATAACTTCACCGCCCTTAGCGCCCGCCTCAGGGCCAAATTCGATAACGTAATCAGCATTGGCAATGATATCTTTGTTGTGCTCAACTACAATAATTGAAATACCTTTCTTTAAACTGTCTCGTAATAATTTCAAAACACTTTCGCGGTCAACCTTGTTCATCCCTGCGCAAGGCTCATCAATTATCAGCAATTCATCCTTTTTGATAACTTTTAAAATCTCCCGCAATTTACCCATATTAGTTTCACCCAAGCTCATCTTGCCATCAGACTTAACCTTTTGTGATATCGCAAAAGTCTTTGGTAATTTACCAATCACGGCCGCAACCCTCTCTCCTTGCGATGCCTTAAACAACACATCGTAAATCAAAGAAGATTTACCACTGCCACTTTTCCCGGCGACAACTACCAATTTATTCAAGGGGATAGCCACACTGACATTTTTCAAATTATTCGCAGTCGCGTTTTTTATTTGTATAGTGTTTTTCATATATAAAAGAAAGATCCCTGCGTGCAGAGATCTTTGTTGAGGTTTTTTGGTTAGCGACAGGCAGTGCAAGCCGTGCATGCGCAACAAGCAGCTGCTTTTTCCAATGACGTGTCAATGACGCTGGTTGAGGTTGTGGCAAATGGTTGACTGAATGCCGAAAACATCTCGATACGAGGATTGAAGATTTTTTTCTGTGATTCTCCAATCATGATAGCCTCCTTTTTTTGATTGAAGGTTTTGGAAATATATTCCGAAAAGAACGACGACGATAATATTATACAAAATATCAGCATTTAAGTCAAAAAAGATAAAGTTGATAAACCGGAAAAAATGGTATACTATTAAAAGAGGATAAGGATATATCCTTATTTAAAATTAAAAATTCAAAATTAAAAATTCGCACTATATGTTCATCGATACTCACTCCCACGTAAATTTTAAAAACTTCCGCGATGACGCTGATGAAGTTATCCGCAACTCCTTGTCTGAAAAGACTTGGCAGATTGTGGTTGGTGCTGATTACAAAACTTCTAAGCGTGCATTGGAGTATGCCAATAAATACGAAAAAGGTGTTTACGCCGCTGTTGGCCTACATCCAATTCACCTACACGCACATCAAGAAAACGATTATACAACCGCGGGCGAGGAATACAATTACGACGTTTACGAAAAATTATCCAAGTTTGAAAAAGTGGTCGCAGTGGGGGAGATTGGCTTGGATTATTATCATATCGACAATACCCAGGATGTCAGCAAGATTAAAGAAACACAGAAAAAAGTTTTTTATCAACAATTACTACTAGCTAGACGTTTAGATTTGCCAGCCATTATTCATTGTCGCCAAGCCCACGATGATATGCTCCAATTACTTGATGAATTCCGCCGCGAAAACCGCCAACTAATTCCCAAAGATAGGCCCTGGGCAGTCATGCATTGTTTTTCCGGAGATGAAGATCTCGCTTGGAAATATTTCGGCATCGGTATTATTATTTCATTCACTGGGTTAATTACATTTAGCAAACAATGGGACGACCTCATCCGCAAAATTCCCAAAGATAAATACATGATCGAAACCGATTGCCCATACATGACCCCCGAACCATTCCGTGGCAGCCGCAACGAACCAGCCCTGGTATCCTATGTCGCCAAAAGAATTGCCGAGATTAAAAATTTAAGTATTGATTCGATAGAGGAAACAACTACTAGAAATGCGCGAATATTTTTTCGGATTTAAAAATATAATAAAATATTATATTTGTTATTTTGCTAATCTTAGCATTATTTATAAAAATTAGTGCCAAAAAATACTCTTGACATATTTTATTATTCAATATATAATACAAATAGCTCTGAAAAGGGCTATTTATTTTTTGCCGAAAAAGGTCCCTTCGTCTAGTGGTTAGGACACCAGGTTTTCATCCTGATAATAGGGGTTCGATTCCCCTAGGGATCACAATTTAATAACAATCACACGACCAACAGTCCCATATAGGGCTATTTATTTTCGCAAAAAATGGTCCCTTCGTCTAATGGTTAGGACACCAGGTTCTCATCCTGATAACAGGAGTTCGATTCTCCTAGGGATCACAAGCATTAAAAGATCATCCGCAACGGATGATCTTTTTGTTTTACAGGAAAAAAGTCGCGAATTGGACATAAACCCAAAAATTTGTTATATTATTCATATATTAAAACTTGTGGATAAAAAAGCTAAAAGCTTTTTACATGGTTAGTCCGCCGTGGCGGATTCCTCAATCGAAATTAATAATTTTTTTATGACAGCAGAAAAAAAAGATAATCAAAAAGAAGAAATCACTCAGGTAAACGCGGAGAATATTGTTGTAAAAAAGAAAGCGGGAAGACCGAAAAAGATTGAGGGTGCCATAGCTACCACTAAGGATAAAGTTGTTAAAGAAAAAAAAGTGGTTAAGAAATCAACTGTAAAAAAAACAAGCACGAAAAAGGTAGACAAAAAACCAATAATTATTAAACCATTGATTAGCGCTGAAAAGCCTGCAGAGACTTTATATTCAGATGGTCCAATTAACCAAGACAGTTATTCTGATGATGAGGAAATTGCTATTAAAATCAATATCAAAGGTAAAATTCAAAATAATATCGATGAATTAATTGCCACCTCAGAAACCCTGGGGACAGAAAAGCCTGTGGAAAATATCACAGCAACCACTCCAGCAGAAACTAGCAATGACGCAGACAACGGCGCATCAACATCACCAGTTGAAGCCGTTATTGCTGAAAGTAATAAAATCGAGGCGAAAAAAGATGTTGTTGTTGTAGTGCCAGATGCCGCCATTAAAATTGACGAGAAAATTATCGAAAGCGCAACAGAAGAACAGGATGGATTGTGGAATGTTGAAAGCGATGCCGTAAAAAAGGTCATTGCCGCCGCCAATGCCGCAAAGACAGACGCAGAAAATGCCAAAAAAGTACCAGAAACCCCTGTTATTGAGCATGAAAATAATGTCTTCAAATTATCATCGCATGCTATTGGTATTTATAAAAAAATTGCTTATTTTTTTGCATTATTATTAATGGCAGTTGGTGCGGCGGTTTTCTACTTCACATTTATACATGTTAAGATAGTTTTAATACCTAGTCAGGAAAGAATTAGCAATAATGCAATTTTTGATGTTCTGGATGCCGAAAAGAATCAAAACGTCGATGAGGCTGTTGGTGAAAAGGTGATCGGTGTTGTTAAAGAAACAGCGGTTAGTTTTTCCAAGACATATCCTGCCACAAACGAAGAGGTTTTGGGCAAAGAGGTGATTGGCAAGGTTAGACTAGTAAATAATTATATCAAAAATCAACCTTTAGTCGCGAGTACTAGATTATTATCAACTGATGGTAAATTATTTAGACTAAAAAATACCGTCGACATTCCCGTAAACGGATCAGTTGAGGCTGAGATTTACGCCGATGATTCAAGTCCAGAAATGGCGATTGGCGCGTCCAAGTTCACCATTCCTGGTCTATGGGCAGGTCTCCAGGACAAGATTTATGCTGAAAGTTCAGAAGCGGCTATCTATCAACAAAAAGTCAAAAAAAGTATCTCCGAAGATGACATTAGGAATGGCGTCAAGGACTTGAAACAAGAATTATTAAACAATGCCAAAAAGGAAGTCAATGACAGCTACAGTAATTACGATAAGATAATTTACAAGATAGATGAGAATTCCATCATTACAACTGTCAATAATAAAGTAGGTGAAGAAATCTCCGAATTTCAGATTGGCATGGAAGCCAAAGTAGTAGTTGTCGCTTTTAGCAATAAGATATTTGCAGAAATTGCTAAAGATAAATTAATGAAATCATTAGCCGATAATAAAGAATTAGTTAGTTTTGACAGTGAAAATATTAACTACTCACTAAACAACTTTAATGTCGAGAACGGCACCGCCAACGTCGGCGCTTCTTTTGAGGGCATGGTTACTTTAAAGGATAATTCTAACGTCATTGACAAAGAGAAATTAATCGGCTTAAATAAAGATCAAGTCAATGCCTATCTAAACGACATTGATAAAACTGGCAACTTAGACCTAGCTGGGCACGAAATTCAATTCTACCCATCCTTTATTACCAAGATTCCCGCATTAATCGAACCAGGAAGAATCGAAATTGAAATTAGGAAATAACACACTCACATAAAACACCCCTCACAACAACCTTATGCCTGGCGCAGCACATGTGCTTTCCAGTAGAGCGATGAGAAAAACAAAAAACGAGCGATTTAATTCGCTCGTTTTTTTATATCGAAGTTGTTTACGCTTGTTTCTTACGACCAAGTCTTACTCTTTCATTTTCAGTCAAATACTGTTTACGAAGACGAATGTTCTTTGGAGTAATTTCCAAGTATTCATCATCTTTCATAACACTCATACCTCTTTCCAAGGTAATTTCCAATGGGGGAGTTAAACGGATTGCCTCATCAGAGCCAGACGCACGCATATTAGTTAATTGCTTGCCTTTGGTTGGATTAACCATCATATCTTCACCCTTAGAAGTATTGCCGATTACCATACCTTCATAAACCTCAGTATTAGCAGCAATATACATTGAACCACGTTCTTGAAGATTGAAGATGGAGAAACCAAGCGCTTTGCCAGTAGCCATCGAGATCATAGAACCAACGTCATGTTTCTCAATCTTGCCCACGTGTGGCTTAAAGCCGATTACACGAGTATACATAATACCTTCACCGCGAGTATCAACTACAAAGTCATTTCGGTAGCCAAGTAATCCACGAGTCGGGATTTCAAATAAGATTCGCACATGGCCATGTTCTGGCTTCATTTCTGTCATATTACCCTTACGCTTGGATAATTTTTCGATTACAGTACCTGTCATTGTTTCTGGAACAGAGATAGTTACTTCCTCAAACGGTTCAAGTTTGTGACCACCTTCTTCCTTGATAATAACGTGCGGTTGGGAGATTTGTAATTCGTAATTTTCACGACGCATATTTTCTAATAAAATAGCGATGTGCATTTCACCACGACCATACACTTTATAATGATCAATAAAATCAAAATCAATTTTCAAACCAACGTTAATTTCTAATTCTTTTTCCAAACGTTCTTTAATCTGTCTGTTAGTTACGAATTTACCTTCTTTACCAGCAAAAGGGGAGCTATTTACAAAGAAGTTAAGAGAGATAGTCGGCTCATCGACATTGATAGCTGGGAGCGCTTCCTGGTCAGCGTTTTCACAAATAGTTTCGCCAATAAAGATATCAGCCAAACCAGCGGTCATCACGATATCACCAGCAAAAGCCTCAGTGACTTCTTTTCTTTTTAAACCTTCAAATGAATATAATTTAGTAACTTTTCCCTCACGGCTTGTATCGCCAACACCCTTGATAATTACTTTTTGTCCAGCTTTTACTTTACCTTCATAAATACGGCTAATTGAAAGACGGCCCAAGAAGTTATCATAGGCTAGGTTAAATGTTTGCATTTTCAAAGGCCTTTCATCTAATTCAGCACTTGATGCCATTGGCACCTCTTTCAAAACAACATCCAAAATAGGGAAGAGGTCTTTTGACTCATCGTCCATATTCATCTTCGCGATACCTTCACGAGCAATGGCATAAATAGTTGTAAAATCTAATTGCTCATCATTAGCACCTAAGTCCAAGAATAATTCATAAACCATTTCTTTTACCTCATCAGGGCGAGCGGCCGGTTTATCAATTTTATTGATAACCACAATAGGTTTCAAGCCTAATTCAAGAGATTTTTTCAAAACGAATTTGGTTTGAGGCATTGGTCCTTCTTGCGCATCGACTACTAAAAGCACAGAGTCAATGGAACGCAAAACACGCTCAACTTCGGAGCCGAAGTCAGCATGTCCGGGAGTGTCCACAATATTAATCTTTGTGTCTTTGTAATAAACAGAAGTATTTTTAGAGTAGATCGTAATTCCTCTTTCTTGTTCAAGAGCATTGCTATCCATACTAACACCCTCGGCTGACATACCGGTTTGGCGCATTAAAGCATCTGTTAAAGTTGTTTTTCCATGATCTACGTGAGCGATAATGGCAATATTTCTAATTTCCATAAAAAAAGTAAAACCACCCCCTAATAATGAGGCAGTTTATGTATAAATAAATCTTATCCTATTTATAATACATTTTGAAAAAAAAGTCAAGGAAATTCATTATTTGACTTACTTTAACTTATTCCGTATAATTAAAACTGTTATTAATAATCTAAAGAAAACTTTCTTTTTTTTTGAGGAGGTTTTATTTTTTTTTGAAAAAAATTATGTTATCAAAAGAAAAGGTCTTATCGTTTTTCCCCTTTATAGAAACGTTAAAAAGTTATAACAAAGAAAAAGCCAGAAAAGACGCAATGGCTGGCCTGATTGGCGCCATTATCGTACTACCTCAGGGCGTGGCCTTTGCCACTATTGCTGGTCTACCACCACAATACGGTATTTTTGCAGCTATTGCACCCGCTATCATGGCCGCTTTATGGGGCTCATCTGCGCACCTAGTCTCAGGTCCGACTACAGCCATCTCATTAGTTATCTTTGCAACGGTTAGCCCGATGGCAGAACCAGGCAGTCAAGAGTATATTAGTTTAATTTTAACAATCTCATTATTAGTGGGTATTATTCAATTAGTAATGGGTTGGTTGAAATTTGGACGCTTGCTGAATTTTATTTCACATACGGTTGTCGTTGGCTTTACTGCAGGCGCCGCAATCTTAATCGGATCCAGTCAAATCAAGAATTTTTTTGGCGTTAAGATACCACAAGGAAGTTCTTTTTACGAAACCATTCATGAGTTTTTACTACATCTTGATAAAATCAATCCTTACATCGTGGCCGTTAGTTCTCTAACTTTAATTATCGGCCTTATTTTGAAGAAAAAATTTCCAAAAATTCCCTATATGATCCCAGCCATGCTGGTAGGTAGCTTCTTTGGTTATTACCTAACTAGTAAATATGGTTTTGACACCACGGCTATAAAAACTGTCGGAGCATTACCAAGTATTTTACCACCATTCTCATTTTCATTAATAAAGTTCGGTTCAATTAAGGAACTAGCTTCTCCTGCCTTGGCAGTTACCATGCTAGCCCTTGTTGAGGCCGTAGCAATATCTAAAGCTATTGCGCTAAAATCTGGACAACAAATTAATGGCAATCAGGAAATAATCGGACAGGGGATTTCTAATATTGTTGGCAGTATGTTTTCAGCATATCCTGCTAGCGGATCCTTTAATCGAACTGGTCTAAATTATGAGAGTGGCGCTAAAACACAATTCTCCTCTGTGTACTCAGCTATCTTCTTGAGTATTATAGTTTTATTTGTCGCGCCTTTGGCAGCTTATTTGCCAAACGCAGTTATGGCTGCAATTCTTTTCTTGGTCGCTTATGGTTTAATAGACTTTCATCACATCAAGAACATTATCAAGGCTAATAAGAGCGAAGCTTCTTTATTGGTAATTACTTTTTTATCAACCCTCTTTATTGAATTAGAATTTGCAATCTTTGTTGGCGTTTTGCTTTCGATTGCAATTTATTTGCGCAACACAGCCAAGCCACACGTTTCCTGTTACGTTCCCGATAATAATCACCCAAGAAGAAGAATGGTGGCCAGTGATGAATTGCCAAAATGTCCGCAATTAACTTTGATCAAAATTGATGGCTCAATCTTCTTCGGTTCAACTGAACACGTTGAGCATTCAATTAACAGAATTAATGAAGAAAACCCGGATCACAAAATAGTTTTAATCGTATTCAGTAGTGTCAGCACAGTTGATTTAGCTGGTTTCGATATGTTGTCAAATATTATTAAAAAATACAGAAAACATGATAAAGATGTTTATTTTAGCAATGTCAGTCCTTACATTATGACTGAAATGCAAAAATCAGGCTTAATGGAAGTGATCGGCGATAAGCATATTTGTCATTCTAAACCGGAGGCGATTGCCAAGATTTATTCTCTCCTAGATAAAGACATTTGTGCGAAATGTACTAGTAAAATTTTTAAAGAATGTAACTCGTAGAATTTAAACTTTCACAATATTGTTGTAAAAAGAGGAATTAAATATTCCTCTTTTTAATTTTTGGCGCAATTTTTTCGGTCTTTACATTTTTGCACGAATGTTATATATTATATTAATAATGATGCCGAATTAAGCATCTTATTTTCATGAACAAAATTAAATAAAAATATATGGAAATAGGTAAAGTTAGCGAACATGATGAGCGCTTAAAAAAATTAGAGGAGTTAAAGGGCAAGGGTGTAAATCCATATCCCGCTAGTACCAAAACCACAATCAGGGTTGAGGATGTTTTGACTGTATTTGAACAATTGGAAGCCGACAAAACTTCAATTTCTTTGGCTGGTCGCTTGATGAGTAAGCGTTCTCACGGTAACTTATCTTTTGCTAACCTGAAAAACAACGGTTACCAAATTCAGATTGCTGTTTCCAAGAATGAAATCGGCGTTGATTCATATAAGGACTTTGTAAAATTAATTGACATGGGTGACTTCTTGGAAATTACCGGTGAATGTTTTTTGACTCATAAGGGTGAACAAAGTGTCATGGTGAAGTCCTGGAAATTACTAACCAAGGCCTTATTGCCATTGCCAGAAAAATTTCATGGTCTAAAAGATGAAGAAGAAATTATTCGCAAAAGATATCTTGATCTCTTAACCAACGATGAACATTTTCAGTTATTTATTCAACGTGCAAAATTTTGGGAGGTAACCAGAAATTTTTTGAAGGACAAGGGATTCTTAGAAGTAGAAACACCAACGATTGAAAATACAACTGGTGGTGCCGAAGCCAATCCTTTTCGGACACATCACAATGATTTTGATATCGATGTTTATATGCGTATTTCCATCGGCGAATTGTGGCAAAAAAGATTAATGGCGGCCGGCTATGAAAAAACTTTTGAAATCGGCCGTGCTTATCGCAACGAAGGCACTAGTCCTAATCATTTGCAAGAGTTTACGAATATGGAATTCTATTGGGCGTATGCTGATTATAAAGATGGTATGAAATTGACTAGAGAATTGTATTTAGAAATCGCCAATAAGGTATTTGGTAAAACTAAATTTTCATCACGCGGTTATGAATTTGATTTAGCAGGGGAGTGGAAGGAGATTGACTATCGCGAAGAGGTTTTAAATAGGACCGGAATCGATGTTTTAAATACTACGGAAAAAGAAATGCTCGCAAAGCTGGCCGAGCTAGGTGTAAAATCCGACGCACGCAATAAAGAAAGATTAATCGATTCATTGTGGAAGTATTGTCGCAAGCAGATTGCCGGACCAGCCTTCTTGGTTAGACACCCAAAGATGATCGCACCTTTGTCCAAGGAGTCAGTTGAATTTCCTGGTACAGTAGAAAAATTCCAAATCATTCTCTGTGGCAGTGAAATCGGCAACGGTTACTCGGAGTTGAATGATCCAATTGACCAACGCGAACGTTTTGAGGCACAACAAAAACTTATGGAAGAAGGGGATGATGAGGCGATGATGCCTGACTGGGATTTTGTTGAGATGCTTGAACATGGCATGCCCCCAACATTTGGTTTCGGCTTTGGTGAGCGTCTCTTTGCCGCTCTTAGTGACAAAACCTTGCGTGAGGCAACTTTATTCCCATTAATAAAACCCAAAAATAAATAATAATTAATTTTATATATATGTTAGACATTAAATACATTCGTGAAAACAAGGAGAAAGTTCAACAGAATTGTCAAAACAGACTAGTTGATATTGATATCAATCAGTTATTAAAATTAGACGAAGAAAAAAGAAAATTACAAATAATTGTTGACGAGCTCAGATCAAAGCGCAACACTGGCTCTAAGACAAAACCAACGCCGGAACAAATAGAAGAAATGAAAAAAATTGGCGAAGAGGTGAGAGTGCTCGAAGAAAAACAAACGCCATTAGAAAACGAATTGCGCACGATGCTTATGCGCGTACCCAACATGACTCATCCAGACGTGCACGTCAGTGATAATGAAGATGACAATCCCGTTGTTGGTAATTTTGGCGAAGCTGCTAAATTTACCTTCACACCCAAAGATCATGTTGAGCTAGCCGAACAATTAGATTTGATCGATTTCGACAGAGCCACCAAGGTTAGTGGTGCTAAATTTTATTACTTAAAAAACGAGTTAGCTTTTTTGGAATTTGCCTTAATACAATACGCCCTTGAGGTTGTCACTAAGCACGGCTTTACACCAATTATAACCCCTGATTTGGCCAAAAAAGAAGTCCTTGAAGGACTAGGATTCAATCCAAGAGGTGAGTCGACTCAGGTTTATAATATTGAAAATAGCGACCTATGCTTAATCGGTACTGCCGAAATTACCATGGGCGGTATGCACATGGACGAACTTTTTAAAGAAGAAAATTTACCAAAAAAATATGTAGCCGTCTCTCATTGCTTCCGAACCGAAGCGGGTGCTTATTCCAAATTCTCCAAAGGCATTTTCCGCGTGCATCAATTTACCAAAATTGAAATGTTCCAATATGTCACACCTGATAAAGGTGAGACAGCGCATAAAGAATTATTAAGCATCGAACGTGAAATCTTTGAAGGTTTAAATATTCCTTTTCGCGTTGTCGATCATTGCACCGCTGACTTAGGCGGCCCAGCTATTAGAACCTTTGACCTAGAAGCCTGGATGCCAGGAAAGCCAAATAAGAACGGGGAAATGGGTGATTGGGCAGAAATAACATCTACGTCCAATTGTACCGATTATCAAGCCAGGGGACTTAACATTAAATTCAAGAACAAGGAAGGCAAAAGTGAATTTGTACATATGCTTAACGGCACGGCGATTGCGATTACTCGTGCACTAATTGCTATTTTGGAAAATTACCAACAAGCAGATGGCACTGTGATTATCCCCGAAAAACTGCGCAAATATATTCCTGGCAATCTTGAAATAATTAAAAAGAAATAGGGAGGTCTCTCAACCTTAATTGATAAATGGAGGACTATGCTCGAAAGTAAAATTTACAACAAAAATAATAGGGCAAAAATTAAGAAAAAAGGAGGTAGCTCTTATGCATCAAAGGATTATTCCAATCCTTTTTTTGCGGAACGTAGGGCAACTGCAGTTAAAAAAGATTTTGATTGGAAAGTTCGTGTCCTAACAACGACAACCGTTTCATTGGTTTTATTTTTAACGTGGTTTTTGTTGTATTCCAAAACTTTTGAGATTCAAAATATTGTAATTGAAGGGGACGGACAAATTGATAAAAACGAGATCCAGCAGATTGCCTTGGATGAGATTAACTATAAGTCATTTGTATTTTCACCCAGGAGTAATATAATTTTTTGCAGCAAAGGCGGGTTAGTGGATCAAATAGAAACAAAGTATTTATTTGATAAATTAAATATCAGTCGTAGCGGTCTGCATACCGTGAAGATAAGTTATGTGGAAAAGAAGCAAGCTTTGATCTGGCTCGAGGACGGGAAGTATTACAATACTGATCGTAGCGGTTATATAATATCAGAAACAAACCAAGACGCAGCCAATCAGTCCGGCCTCCCCATCGTCGAAAATAAATCCGCCAACAAGGTTAATAACAAAAAAATAGCCCCAGGGGGCGAGTATATCGATTTTATGTTTGCCTTGGCTGATAAGTACAAGGAATACCCAGATTTCAAGGTTCAAGAGTTTATCATTGGCGATGCCGTCAATATGGTTAACAGCAAGCTAGTTGACGGTCCAGAAATTTATTTTTCTATTACCACAGACATCAAGAAACAATTAAACAAGCTGGCTATCATCAAGAACGAAAAATTTAAAGACGATTTTAAATCTAGACAATACATCGACGTCAGTGTCGGCGACAGCGTTTATTACAAGTAAGCACAAGGTAGACACCTTAGGTTGACAAATACGCGGAAATCGATAATAATACCAGCAATCAATATTTTGACATTTTTTTTAAAAATATATGGCAGAAGCAACATTCAAATTCTTTTTTTATCTGACAATTTTAGTGTCAGTTTTGACCGTGATTGGATTGTTTTTGTTATTCGTCAAAATATCCCTTCTTTTTTTCCCAGACCTAAGTATGATGGGAATACGCTTTAGCCTAAACTAAACGGGCCAAATCCCCTTGTTTTAATACAGACCATACTTCGCTTAATCTACATTATGCGAAGTACTATATATCACTTTTCCTGGGGTTTTAACTAATTACCCCGTTAACATTCATATATCCCTATGACTGATAAGCCAATTACAAAATATCTTACCGACTATTTAGATTATATTGAGATCGAAAAAGGTCTTTCTTCCAAGACCCAAGAAAATTATTCCCGGTTCTTAACCAAGTTCTTCAAGTGGCTTGCCGAGGTTGATTTGGACACAATCGAGCCTGGCCAGTTAACCACTGACCATGTCTATAAATACCGCGTCTACCTCTCCCGCTTTGTTGACCCCCGCACCAAAAAATCTCTCAAAAAAACTACTCAGAATTATTACCTTATCGCACTCAGAAGTTTGCTTGATTTTTTTGTTGAGAAAAAAATTGCTACCCTTTCCCCAAGCTCAATCAAACTCGCCAAGGACAAGTCAGACAAAGAAATTAAATTTTTAAAACTAGACCAGCTAGAAAGACTTTTGCTCACACCTGATGTCACAACCATAATCGGTCTACGTGACCGAGCTATCCTAGAGACCCTCTTCTCCACTGGTCTCCGTGTCGCTGAACTTGCCTCTCTCAATCTAGAACAACTCCGAATCAACGACGCGACCGAAGAACTCGAAGTTGCCGTCGTCGGCAAGGGCAGCAAGGTCCGAACAGTTTACTTCTCCGAGAGAACAATTAATTGGTTGCGTAAATATTTAAATAAACGAAATGATTTTGACGACGCTCTCTTTATCAACTACAAACCAGGAATCGACAAGACTAACAACCCAAGGCGCTTGACCACTCGCAGTGTTGAAGATATTGTTAAAAAATACGTCAAAATTTCCGGCCTCCCCATCATGGCTACGCCACACACCCTTCGTCACTCATTTGCCACCGATCTACTCTCGCAAGGTGCTGACCTAAGAATAGTCCAAGAGTTCTTGGGACATCGCAATATTGCCACCACACAAATCTACACTCATGTCACCAATAAGCAACTACGTGATATTCACAAAAAACTACACAGTGGTAAGGATTTAAAGAAATAAAAAAAACGTTCGCATAACCGCGAACGTTTTTTGTGTATTTTTCTTTAGCGTAAATATCCCAATGGATCAACTGGAATTCCGTTTAAACGAGTTTCAAAATGTAAATGCGCACCAGTGGTTAAACCGCCTGATCCATCTGCACCGGGCATACCACCACTATAACCAATAATTTGACCTTGTGTAACGTAATCATCCTCTTGTACGGTAATCCTGGATGCATGACCATAAACAGTAGATAAGCCATCGCCATGAATAAGCATGATATAGCCATAACTGCCCTTGGCGCCATATTTGGCTCTACCGACATATCCAGAAGCGGCCGCCTTGAGGGGAGTCCCCTGTCCAGCACGAATATCAACAGCTGGATGTTCAAAAATATTTCTAAACGGATAATCAGGATCATGAAAATAAGCCGTAATTGTATTTCTTGGCACTGGCCAAACCAAGCCATTAGGATTCATTTCTAGCTTCTTGCCATCAAGTTTCGCTAATTTTGCCCGCATTAATTTTTCCATGCTAGCAATTTCAGCGTTGGCGTTTTCTTGTTCTTTCTTTGACTTCGCTAATAATCTTTGAAATTCATTTTCGGAATTACCCACCTGTACCAAGACAAAGGATTTATTCTCAACCTCTGCGGTTACCTTATTTCTATTGTCAGTCAATTCATTTTTTAAGGCAGTTAATTTTACATTTTTTTGCGTTAAATCTTCCTTTTGTCTTTCCAACTGTCTTGTTAATTTTTGCAAATTACTAATACTCTCACTAATCCCCTCATTAATATTTTCCAAATATTTAACTTGGCTCAAAAAATCTGACAGAGAATTATTTAATAGTAAAACCTCCAAGGTGGTTACCCCATCCTTCTTTTGCATCATTTTAAAAACATTGGCAACATGCTCTTTTTCTTTAGCAATTTCTTTATTCTTGGTGTCAATCTCAATGTTTGTCTTCTGCATTTCCAGCTCCATCTCATTAATTTTTGATTCGATTATTTCAATATCAAGCTGTGCCTTAGCTAAACGATTGTCTAAAATTGCTAATTGACTGCTTAAAGAAGATTTTTCTGCCTGTGCCTTTTTAATAGCCTCGGCATATTCTTCTTGTTTTTTTTGTAATTTTTTAAGTTTATCTTTCTGATCACCAATGCCGTTGTTCAACTGATCCACCTCTCTTTTTATTGATTCCGAGGACAATTGTCCCAATACAAAACCTGGGGCCTTAATTATAAAACCCAAAAATAAAGAGATTAAAATTGTACCCGAGATAAATTTTTTCATATCTATATTATAGCACATTTTGGAAAAATAAAAAAGGCTGAATAAAATCAGCCTTTTTACAGTTTTTTTCCCTCGCCCCGGCGGGAGAGGGTTAACGTAATCCTCGTCCGATTAATAATAAAGGGGACAGGGTGAGGGGTTTTTTATTTCCCTATCGCCCTCTTAATTCTCTCCAAAGTCTCTACCTTACCTAAAACGTCCGCAATCTCAAAAGGCCCCGGACTCGCCTGCTTGCCAGACAAAGCCACGCGCGTTGGCCAAAGATGATCACCTATTTTCAAATCATTAGTCTTTAAATATTCAATAACATTAGCATCTAAATATTCACGATTCCAGTTTTCCTCAGAAATTCTTTCCAAAAAATCATAAATCTTTTGTAAATTGACTTTCATCTCCTCCAAGGTCGTTTTTTTCCAAACTAATAGATTAGTATCATATTCAATCTCATCCTTAAACAAAAACTCCGTCAACTCCCCTATTTCAATTAATTTTTTCAATCTCTCCTGTTCAGACTTTACCACCTTGGTTAAAAATTCATCGGTTTTTTTATAAGAATTGTTTGTTAATTTTAAATTCTCAGCCAAGAACGGCTTACACAATTCTACCAATTCCGCGATCGGTTTTTGGCGGATATAGTAACCATTATAGTAATCCAATTTATCCAAATCAAAGATAGCGCCCTTTACACCCATATCTTTGTAATTGAATTTTGAAATAATTTCGTCCAAGGTTAAAATCTCTTGATCATCCTTGGGATGCCATCCCAAAAGCGCGCTAAAATTTATCAGAGCTTCTTGTAAATAACCCTTCGCCCGATAATCCTCCACGGCCACATCGCCCTGGCGCTTGCTCAATTTGCCACCGTCCTTATTTAAGGTCAAAGACATGTGGACAAATTTTGGTGGCTCCCAGCCAAAATCGTTATATAGTTGTATATTTTTTGGTAAACTAGGAATCCACTCTTCGGCACGTAGGACATGTGAAGTCTTCATCGTATGGTCATCAACCACGCTCGCAAATTGATAAGTAGGAATCCCGTCAGACTTAATCAAAACATAATCTTCCACCTCCTTAAACTGCACCGTAATATCGCCACGCAATTCATCATGAACGGTAATCTCTCCGTCCAACGGTAATTTGTGTCGTACTACATACGGCTCGCCGGCTGCAATCCTTTTCTCCACATCTTCCTTGCTCAAATTACGACAATGTCGATCATAGCGAGGCGGTAATTTATTCGCCTGTTGCTCAGCGCGCATAGCATCCAATCTTTCTGATGTACAAAAACAGTAATAAGCCTTGCCAGTCGCCAATAATTCCTCTAAATATTTTTTATAAATATCCATTCGCTCAGTCTGTACATAAGGACCATAATCGCCACCAAGATGCGGACCTTCGTCAAAAGTTAAGCCTACCCAGTTTAAAATATCCAGCAAACCCTCGATTGCTCCCTCGACCGATCGCTTTTGATCAGTATCTTCAATTCTTAAGAAAAATTTCCCTCCCTCACTCTTTGCCATTAAATATCCAAAAAGAACAGTTCTTAAACTGCCCAAATGCAAATACCCAGTTGGTGACGGCGCAAACCGTGTTCTAAATTCCATATTATTTTATATCATTATTAATAAATAGATGTTTAGCAAAACAGAAATTACTAAAAGCACTCCCAAAATAATTATTACCATTTTCATCTTCTTGAAATCTCTCTCCAAATTCTCCCTTTCTTTGCCCAAAAGTAAATTTGTAACGTCATTAATTAAAAAGATGTATTTTTTAAATTGTAATTTCATAAGGCTTATTTTAATAATATTAAACTATTTTGTCAATTTTTGGAATTTATCCAAAAACAATTCTCCACTCTTTCGCCTATCCTGGTGCAGTGAAGAAATGAACTCATTCTCGCTCACCCACTGCCAGCCAGCATGCTCCCAAGTTTTTACTTTTATATCCTCATCATTACCAATAAATTCTGCAATATACAAATCTTGCTTTTGCCCCTTATAACCACGGTGTTTAACGACGGTTTTTTTGTCTACATATTTATAACGATAAATATTTTTCACAATCGCCTTGGTGACAAATTTATCAGTTCCCAATTCCTCGCTCAACTCCTTTTTGGCCGCCTCTTCTGCGTTTAAACCATCCAAGCCTCCTTGTGGTACTTGCCAATGGTGTTCAATATCACTGCGACTTATTAATAAAAAAGAATAACCAGATTCTGATTTTTTATACAGCAAGCAAGCAACGTTGGGCCGATAGAAAAAACAATTAATAAAATGAAATTTAAAGAACCGTAATGGGAAAACTATAACGGCGTTAATAATTCTCTTAATGCGCGTCGGTTGTTTAATTAAGCGCCACAACCACTCCATGCCAATTTTGCGCAAGATAAACGGCGCTCGAGCTATTTTACCAGTCAAGAAATCAAGAGCACCACCGATACCAATCAAAACTCGCGCCTTGGGAAATTGCGGCAAGTTGTTAAAGATAATTTTCTCTTGATAAGGAGCTCCCAGATTGGCCAAAATTATTTCACAATTACTTAAGCTCACAAAACTGATATTTTTGTTGTTAAAATCTTTTTCTGCGATATCAGTTACAAAGACTTTTATACCTACGAATTTTTCTTCTAATGTTTTTTTTATTTCTCCAAAACTCGAAAGTCCGCCTGACCAATTAATTATTCCAACATTACTTTTTCGACTCTGTGCCATTTTCAAAATATCCACTACTAAATCAGCCCCTGTTATCCGGACTACATTCTCCCCCAATAATAGTCCCATCAACTTTAAGCCAATCCCATCCGCCAGTGACAAACTGGCAATGTTTAAAATGTGAAAAAGCTTCTCATCGTCCTGCGCAGCCAAAATAATCTCCGGATTCGGCGTTACCACAATATTCTGCCTATCAGACTCCAAAAACCCCTCAATCCGCCCCAAAACCTCCTCGCGGGAGTCATCGGTTACATGTATTCCTAATATTTTCATAAAATTTAGACATTATTATATATAAATAATATAACACTAAATTAATATAAAAAAAAGCCTTGACACCAATTTCACAATATAGTATATTGAAATTAGCACTCGGTTTAATAGAGTGCTAAAAAGAACTAATAATTATATTAAATATATGTACAATAAATTTACCAACAAAACTCAGGAAACTATAATTAATGCTCAGATTATTGCTCAGGACAATGGCCAGCAGCAAATCGAGGGCCTACATGTTTTAGCTTCCTTAATGAGTCAAAGTGAAAGCTTGGTTAAGTCAATTTTGGACAAGCTTAGTATTGCCATTGAGGATATTGAGGACAAGACTTTTACCCAGATTGAAACTCTACCAAAAACTCCTGGCGACAAAAGCATTGGCACTGTTCAAGGAACAGCTGAGGTGGCGGCGATCATGGATCGGGCCAAAAAGGAAGCGGAGCAAATGAAGGATGATTTTATTTCGACAGAGCATTTATTCCTTGCTCTTATCGGTGTTAAATCAGCTGCTCAAGAAATTTTACTTTCTTTCAAAATTGAATATGGCACAGTTTTAAAAATATTAACTGAATTGCGCGGTGGTCAAAAAATCGATAGCCCAGATCCAGAAACAAAATATAAAGTATTGGAAAAGTACGCTATCAATCTTACTGACTTGGCACGCAAGAAAAAACTAGATCCTGTTATTGGTCGTGACAATGAAATCCGTCGCATCATGCAGGTGCTTTCTCGTCGCACCAAGAACAATCCAGTCTTAATCGGTGAGGCTGGCACAGGTAAAACAGCTATTATCGAAGGCTTAGCGCAGCGAATTATTAGTGGTGATGTGCCGGAGTCTTTAAAGAATAAAGAGCTAATTAGTCTGGACCTTGGTTCTATGGTTGCCGGTGCAAAATTCCGTGGTGAGTTCGAAGACCGCTTAAAGGCTTTCATGAAGGAAATCAAGGCCCAGGATGGCAAAATAATTTTATTCATTGATGAATTACATACTCTTGTCGGCGCTGGTGCTTCCGAGGGCTCGATTGATGCTTCTAATATGTTGAAGCCAGCTTTGGCGCGTGGCGAACTCCGCACCATCGGTGCGACCACCACCAAAGAATATCAAAAATACATTGAACGCGACGCAGCTTTAGAAAGACGCTTCCAACCCATTCATGTAGCTGAACCGACTATTGAAGATACGATCGCCATTTTACGTGGCATCAAGGAAAAATATGAAGTACATCATGGCGTCCGCATTACTGATGATGCCTTGATTGCGGCGGCTAATTTTTCCAGCCGTTATATTACGGACCGTTTCTTGCCTGATAAGGCAGTAGATTTAGTAGATGAAGCTACCTCAGCCTTGCGCATGGAAATCGATTCTATGCCGGAAAATCTTGATAAATTAAAGCGTGAGATTAAACGTTTAGAAATTGAAAAAGCTGGTCTAGTCACTGATAAGCGAAATAAGAGCAACGGTAAATTAACTACCTTAAATAAAAAATTAGAACAATTAAAAGAGGAGGCAAACCAATTGGAGCTACATTGGCGCAACGAGAAAGATATTATTTATAAAATCAGCGATACTAAAAAAGAAATCGACCGCATCAAAGCCGAGGCAGAAATCACTGAACGTAAGGGTGATGATTTGACACGTGTGGCTGAAATTAAATACTCCATTATTCCAAAATTAGAAAATGAAGTAAAGAAGTTTGAGGGTGAATTAACCAAAATCCAGAGCAAGGGTCAAAGAATTCTTAAGGAAGAAATTGATGAGGAAGATATTGCTAAAGTAGTAGCGCGTTGGACTGGTATTCCGGTTTCCAAGATGTTACAATCGGAAGTTGCTAAGTTGGCACACGCCGAAGAAGAGTTAAACAAGAAAGTTAAGGGACAAGAAGCAGCCATCAAGGCAGTCGCTAATGCCATTCGTCGTTCTCGTGCCGGCATCAGTGAAGAAAACAAACCAATCGGCTCATTCCTATTCGTTGGCCCAACTGGTGTTGGTAAAACTCAGCTTGCTAAAGCACTTTCAACATTCATGTTCAACGATGAAACTTCTCTAATCAGGTTGGATATGAGTGAATACATGGAAAAGCACTCGGTCGCTAGAATCATCGGCTCCCCTCCTGGATACGTCGGTCATGATGAAGGCGGACAATTATCTGACAAGATTCGTAAACGACCATACAGTGTAATTCTTTTCGACGAAATCGAAAAAGCCCATCCGGAAGTATTTAATATTTTATTACAAATCCTGGACGACGGCCGTTTGACCGACTCCAAGGGACGTGTTGTTAATTTTAAGAACACTATAATTGTTATGACCTCAAACTTGGGCAATGAAGTAATCAAGCAGTATTCTATCGGCTTCTCTGATGGCTCTGACACAGCTAAGGCTAAGGATTTCCGCGATGACGAAATGAAAGAAAAAATCGACAAGATCTTACGCGACAATTTCAAACTAGAATTCTTAAATAGAATTGACGAAATCGTCGCTTTCAAGAGCTTAACCAAGGAAACCTTGATGCAAATTGTTGACCTCGAAATGGCTAAAGTTGAAAAGAGATTGAAAGACAAAAATATCAAACTTAAAGTCGCCGCCAAAATCAAGAAAATGCTCTCTGAGAAAGGCTACGACATCACCTTTGGTGCTCGCCCACTCAAACGCATCATTCAAACCAGTATTTTGGACGAATTGGCGATGGAAATTATTGAGGGTAAGATTAAAGATGGTGATAGTGTAACGATTGATTTGGGAGCAATGGATCGGGTTTTGGTTACTGTGAAATAAACCAATCAAAATTATAATAAAAATACCGCTAATATTACGATATTGGCGGTATTTTTTATTCCCCTATTATTGGTTATTTTATTTGCATTATTTTCTCTTTTTTGCTAAAATATATACATAACTTGCAAAAAGTTATTTTTTAATTTTTATTATAATTACTATATAAAACTCTATGCCAAAAGAAGAAAAAAAGAAAAAAGATGAGGATTATGGGGCGGATTCGATTACCGTCTTGGAGGGACTTGATCCGGTGCGAAAACGACCAGGTATGTATATTGGTTCGACTTCTTTAGCCGGACTACACCACTTGATTTGGGAAGTTGTTGATAATGGCTTTGATGAAGCGATGGCGGGTCACGCTAATGAGATTACGGTTACTCTTCTAGATGACGGCATGGTTCAGGTGACTGACAATGGTCGTGGTATTCCAGTCGGCATGCACAAGGTGTCTGGCGTTTCGGCCTTGGAGACTGTAATGTGTACTCTGCACGCTGGTGGTAAATTTGGTGGCGAAAATAGTGGCTACAAAGCTTCTGGTGGTTTGCATGGTGTAGGTATTTCCGTGGTGAACGCGCTTAGTACTTATGTGAAAGCTGAGATTCATCGTGAAGGTAAAATCTGGGTGCAAGAATACAAAATTGGTATTCCCCAGGGTAAAGTAAAGGCAGTCGGCGACAGCAAACGCACAGGTACTACTATCACCTTCAAACCAGATGGCAGTATTTTTCCAGAAACAGAATACAACTGGGGCACGATTCTTGATCGTTTACGCCAACAAACATATTTAACAAAAGGTATCACCTTGAGAATGTTTGACAAGCGCAGTGACCACCGCGACAAGGCTTACACTTTTTACTTTGAAGGTGGCATCAAGTCTTATGTAAAGATTTTGAATAAGAACAAAACTGTCAAAAATGAAACTGTTTTCTACATTGAAAAAGAAATTGAAAGCTCAAAGGTGGAAATCGCCTTGCAATACAATGATGAATTTAACGAAATGGTTTTGCCATTTGCGAACAATATTTACAATCCAGAGGGTGGTAGTCACTTAGCTGGCTTCCGTTCGGCTCTAACTAGATCAATTAACAACTACGCGCGTAATAAAAAAATCTTAAAAGAAAAGGAAGAGAATTTAACCGGTGAGGATGTGCGTGAAGGCTTGGTGTCAATTATTAGTGTAAAATTATTAGAACCACAATTTGAAGGTCAAACTAAAGGTAAGCTGGGTAACGTCGAAATGAAAGGTTACGTTGAACAAGTCTTTGGTGAAGCGTTTGCGACCTTCTTGGAAGAACATCCAAAGGAAGCGGAGGCAATTATCGGTAAATGTTTACTTTCTAGTCGTGCTCGTATGGCCGCTAAGAATGCTCGTGCCACTATCTTACGAAAAGGCGCCTTGGAAGGCATGACTTTGCCAGGTAAATTATCTGATTGTTCCTCACGTAAACCAGAAGAATGTGAATTGTACATTGTAGAGGGAGACTCGGCTGGTGGATCAGCTAAGCAAGGTCGTGACCGAAAGTTTCAAGCCATTCTACCTCTTCGTGGTAAAATTTTAAACGTTGAGAGAGCGCGTTTGGACAAAATGTTGGCCAATAACGAAATCAAAAACCTCGTGATTGCTTTGGGTACCAATATTGACGATCAATTTGATATTGATAAATTGCGATATCATAGAGTTGTCATCATGACAGATGCCGATGTTGATGGCTCTCACATTAGAACTTTGCTTTTGACATTATTCTTCCGTCATTTCAAGCCATTGGTAACTTTGGGACATCTTTATGTTGCTAATCCCCCATTGTACCAAATCAAAAAAGGTGCGAAGGCAGAATATGCTTATTCCGATGCCGAGAAAGAAGAAATTATCTTGAAGCTTGGCGGCATTCCTGCTGAGGTTGAGGTTGCCACTGAGGATGATGATTCAGTTTCTGCCGAAACCGCGGCAGCCGAAGCAGAGGAGGCAGCAGACGAAGCGGGAGAAAAGGAAATCAAAGCTAAAACTGGTGGCAAGATTATCATTCAACGATACAAAGGTCTCGGTGAAATGAACCCTGAACAACTTTGGGAAACAACCATGGATCCAGCTAAGCGTATTATGAGCCAGGTAACCGTTGACGACGCTGTCTATGCGGATACCGTCTTTGATATGTTAATGGGTGGCGATGTTGCCCCTCGTAAGAAATTTATTCAGACTCATGCGCGTAAGGTGCAGAATCTAGACATATAATCATTTCAATCAAAAAAAGAAAAGCCATTCATAATGAATGGCTTTTTTGAATACTAAATTAACGGCGGACCGAAAATTTCCTCAACTGCTTCTAAAAAATAACGACGACCTTTTCCGTTTTTCAAAACAAATACAATCTGACAATCACCCTCCTTTTCTTTATCCAGATATGACCTTACCACGCTTAGGCCAGTCCTGGAAATCGCTGTTGAAAAATCAGATTCCTTAATAAACCCAACGGCATCTTTTGTGTCCACACCCTTCTTCAATTTAAAAGATGACAACAAAAAGAACATTTGTATTCCCTCCTTTTTTATATGTACAATAATTAATAACTTATTATTGACTATTATTAACTAATTGTCAATTCTGCAATTCCGATCTCACCTTTTTTACTAATGGTAAATCCACGCTTGGTAAAAATACCAGTTGCCGGATTATTGTGCGCCAAAAACTTAGCATAAATCTTTTCAAACCCTTTATCGCGTGCCACCTCTAAAATCTTATCAACCAAAATACCACCAATACCATTCCCCTGCCAACCATCAGGCACAACGAAAGAAAACTCAGCGGAGTTGCTATTCGGATCCTCGATTAATCTAGCTAAGCCCGCCATTTCGACACGCTTACCATTTGTGCCTTCCACAATTAATACCATTTCTCGATCATAATCAATTTGCGCATATCTTTCTAACAAATCATGGGTTATGTTTTTAATCTTATCAAAAAAGATATGTTCATGTGTGCTCGCCATAATTGAAGCAAACATCACATCTTCCATTGGCTCATCTTCGGGTCTTATTGGTCTAATGGTGATATTTTTCTTGCTCTTAGTTTTTACACTAGAGATGTATTCTTTTGGATATGGAGAAATAACTAGGTGTGAATAAGGCTTAACTGGCTTACTAAGCACTTGTTTGTCTAGGATAACCTTTGCATCCAAAACAATGCCACCATGTTCATCCACGGCAAAAGGATTGATATCAATCTCGCTAATTTCCGGAAAGTCGGCGATAAGGTAAGCAAATTTATATAATAAAAATTGAATCGATTGAATATCAACTCCAGGCATATTACGGTAACCTTGTAAAAGTTTGTAAATTTTTGTGCCTTCGATCAATCTCATTGCCAAAGACATGTTTAATGGAGGCAAGCCGACTTTGATATCCTGAAACACCTCAACTGCCACACCCCCCATTCCAAAGACGATCACTGGGCCAAAAATCGGATCTTTTTTAGAACCAATCAACAGCTCGTATTTTTTATTAATCATGCCCTCGATAAAAATACCGTCAATCTGCGCCTTGGGAAAATGCGCCCGAGCAGAATTGATAATTTTTTCAAAATTAGCCTCAGCTTCTTTCTTGGAATTAACATTCAAGACAACGCCGCCAACATCAACCTTGTGAATTATATCTGGAGATAAAATTTTCATAACCACGGGAAAACCAATTTTAGCTGCTACCGTACCAGCTTCAATTGAGTTTTTGGCTAAGCCATTTTTAACTACTGGTATTTCATAATTTGCAAGTAACACTTTGGCTTCCGTTTCATTTAGGGAATATCGTCCTTCAGCGACTACGCGCTTAATTAGTTCTTTATTTTCATCAGTCTTAGGGGTAAAGGCGTGTGGAATAGATGATGGTGTTTCATTTAATATCGATAGATTACGAGAATATTTATGAACATTCATAAAGGCATTTATTGCATCTTCGGGTGCTCGATAAGTTGGGATGTTTCCAGATTCCAAAAGTCGTCTCCCCTCTGCTACTGATTGTCCGCCCATCCAGCTCGCTAGAATAGTTTTGCTTGATTTTTTGGTCATCTCTACAATTCGCTTCGCTACCTTGGTTGGATCAGTCATTGCTTGTGGGGTAAGGATTATAAGGATGGCGTCAATGCTATCATCGCGGAGACAAATCTTCAGTGCCTTTTCATAACGATCTGCATCAGCATCACCGATTACATCAATTGGGTTATTTCGACTCCAAGACTTTGGTAAAACCTTGTCCAATTCAGTAATCGTTCCTTGAGATAGATTGGCTAATTTACCTCCTGAATAAATCAAAGCATCGGTGGCGATTACACCAGGACCGCCGGCATTAGTTAAAATTGCTAAGCGATTACTTTTTGGAAGTGATTGCATTGATAAAGTTTTAGCCACATGAAATAAGCCAACAACGGTGTCTACGCGAATTACACCAGCTCTATCAAAGGCAGCAGTGAAAACTTTGTCATTCCCCGCTAAGCTACCAGTATGTGACTTAGTGGCTTTTGCTCCTTCTTCACTACGACCAGCCTTTAGGACAACAATCGGTTTACCTTTTGAAAAAGCTCGCGCTGCACTGATAAATTTGCGCGCGTCTTTTAAGGTTTCCATATAAATCAAGATGCTAGTTGTATTTGGATCGGAACCGAAGTAATCAATCAAATCATGAAAGCTTACATCCACCATTTCGCCAATTGAGACAAAATATGAGAAGCCCACATTGTTTTTGTTAGCCCAGTCTAAAATTGAAGTGCACAAAGCCCCGCTCTGTGAGATGAAGGCAATATTCCCCTTCTTTGCAGTTGCACCAGCAAAACTGGCATTAAGTTTTAAGGCTGGGTTTATGTATCCAAGACAGTTTGGTCCTAAAATCCGTATATTATATTTTTTAGCAATTGCTTTTAGTTCTGCACTTAATTTCTCGCCATCCTTGCCCATTTCAGAAAATCCGGATGAAATGATAATTACTCCACCGACTCCAGCTCTTCCACACTCTTCCAGGACTGATGGCACCGTCTTGGCTGGAGTTATAATAATCGCCAAATCCTGTTTTTCCTGAATATCGCCGATATTCTTCACCGCCTTAATACCCTGTACTTTATCCCTTTTCAGACTAACAGGCGTCACAGTGCCCTTAAAATCGCTATTTATGATGTTGTGGAATAGAGCAAAACCAACACTTCCGGCTTCACTACTAGCGCCAATAACGGCAATTCTTTTCGGTTTAAAGATTTTATCTAGATTCATATAATATAATTGAGAATTACTTATTTATATTTAAATAATAGCAATTTTTTGCATTTTAATCAAATAAACAAAAAAACCAATTGTTGTAAAAAAGCGCGCTTGCCCGCCTTGGGAGGGGTCGCGTTTTATTTACAACAATTGGTTAAAATAAAAAAGGGCAATTTTCATTGCCCTAGTTAAGGTTTTTTTTAAAGCTCTTTGGTGATGGTGATATATTTGCCTTTAGTATCACCATACCATTCGGAAACAAAGGCTTCACAGTTATTTGTGCCGCGACATTCTGCGTCCCAGCCGGTGTGAGGAGACGAGGCTCCTTTCCAGTAATCGCCGCCGATTTGCAGAGCTGTGTCGCCGATGATTTTGACCTTCATCTCGACTTTATACTTGTTTCTTGAGTTGTAGCGAAAACGTTCGGTCCACCAGTGCACTATCTTATCCGGCACGAGCGAGGCGTTGATCACCAAGCCTTGTTCGGGCAAAACTCGCTGAGCGAAAATAGGCGTGTGCTTATCGCTTTTAAACCACGGATTACGGTCGTAAAGCCCCCCCAATTCCGGACCAAGAAGCGTGTCGCCGGCAAAATTTCTTTCAAAGATCTTCTTGCCGTTGCTATCCATGCAAGTGATGCGGCATGATTTCACAATGATTCCGCTCAAATTTTTATTTGCATCCGGAGCCTGATGCAAGGCGGCGATTTGATACCAAAATACAGCAAAATCAAATGAATCTTCCGGAGGTTGAAGACGAAAAATCTTCTCCCTCACGTGAATCGCGCCATCAGGAATTCCGGGCAAAACTGCCTGAGGAATATTTTCCGACTTTGGTTGCTGCGTTGCGCAGCCTGTCAAAAAAGAGAAAAACAAGAAACATACTGCGAAAATATTAACCCCTTTCATCTTTTCTCTCCTTTTCTGTTGAAGAAAAAAGGCGCTTTCAAGAAATTGAAAGCGCCTTCATGTTTTTTCATCCATCGTGTCCCCTACGGACGCAACGGATAATTGTCGGGTACAACATGTACTTTGCCGTCGGAGCAAACCAATGCCTCATAGCCAGGTTTGCCATTTTGAGCTTTGCGGTAATATTTTGACGACTGTGAAATCCAGAGCCAATCGGCGCTGGATTTGCCCCAGGTGCGAATCCAGTCGCAACCATCGGTGGGCATATTATACTGCATCCCGATCGTGTGCGAACTGTTATCAGCCGCGGTTTGCACCTCGTACCGATCCTTTTCTTCGGCCTTCAGTTGCCATTCGTCACCAACGAAACGAGCGACGCTGACAGACATCTGCCAGGGATAAGACTTGTGTCCCAGTTTTTCTCTCTGGCCAAGCGTCAGGGGAAAACCAAGCGTAGCAACGCTGTTTTCAACGCCGACAACAACCTCCGGATCAGATCCCGTAGTCACCAATTTACCGGCCGGCGGGATCTCGTCAGCACTAACACCGACAACCAACATCAGAAAACAACCAACACACATCAACAACCAGATGTTTTTTCGCATAACACACCTCCTCCTTTGATTTTGTGCAAATGCACACTTTATTTTAAAAGAGCCTGTTTTTTAGCAAACTATCATAAAGATAATTTACTAAATACAAATCTTTTTTTAAATTAAGATATTGGTGATGCATTGTTTGTTACAATGCATCACCAATGTTATATACTACAACTACCACAGGACGTGATAATTGTCAACTAATAAATCAAGCTGAGATATTCTTAGACTTTGCCCATCTAGGTGGATAACTTTTGCTATCACATTTGCGAACTTTTGCTCGCTCCTATTGCTTATATTTTGGCACATTTTGCGCCAATATAAGTGGTTTTTTTGTCTAAAATCACTCAAACATATACTGCGGTATACTACTCTGCCTAACGAGGATCGAGTTCACTCCGATCAACGGAGCTGATTTGCCCGCGGCGATATACTTTGTATACCCCGCCCAGATCGAGTGTAATGGCAAACCAACTGATTTGCGACTTATCACTCTCAAGCATGTCCTTATAACCGAATGCCCGCACCTGGAGAACGTCAGTATCATTAATACTCACGGCTGCACCAGGCATAATACGAGCATAAGTCTTGTCACCATTTTCATAGCCCAGGCCAAAATCAACCAAGGGGCTAACAGTAACACCATTATCCAGACGAAAATCGTACAAATAAGGCGTCAATGTTAATTCAGCCGCATTGTTATCGTTGGGAGTCTCCACCAAAGGTGTACCACCCCAATTCGCATCAATCGATGACTTCAAGACGTGACGATACTCGACGTTGGCTTCAAACTTCGGGAACACGAGCTCATTTTGCTGACGCCGATGATAATCGTTGTAATGCACTGAAGTGATAAAAACATTATCCTTCTGACTTGAAGAATAAAGACTTACATCGCCCTCATTATTCAATCGCCCATACATCAGATCAAGATTTCCATCCCAACCATTTCCTGTCAAGCGAAAAGCCGGACCGGCAACAAATTCATTCCAGTCATAATCATATCCACGATCATTGCCGCCACCCGCTGCATAAAAAGCAGCAATGCCGACATCCAGAGCTAAATCATGATCAATGTCATACGACCAAACAAATCCACGTCCTTTAATCCAAACATATCCGCCTGTATGTCCAGAATTGTGAGCATCTTCATATGCACCGGTACCCATTATAATATCAATGGTATTACGATTTGAACCACCATTAGAGCCGACTTCTGGTGCAGATGGTGGTGCTGGCGGAAGACCACCCTCGAGAGCCGGCGGAAAGCCATTGTCTAAAGTTGGTGGCACATCATTTTTTACGGGAACAGGCTGATTCGGAACACGAACAGACCAGTTACGACAAATGAATGGCATCCAAACTTCTTTACCGCTAGACAATTTATACATTCTAGCGGCCTGGCACTTGTTTTTGTCCCAACTTGCAATTACATTTTCACGAATTTTGATGTTTGCAAAAACCATAATCTCAAATCTGTCGCCATAACAAATCGGCAACACGTCAAAGCTTTTCGCCTCGATTAACTTTTCGAGCTCAATAATTTCTACCGTACTCAAGTTAAGCTTTTCGAAAGCGACATCGTCTCTACCGCGAAACTTGTCACCACCAGGAACTTTCCAGAGAAATGGTTCATCGGACGAGAAATTTTTCTTTGCAGAAGACACTTTTCTTTCCGTGTCAAAAATGGTTAATTTCTGCCCGACATATACCCATCCCTTAGAATCAGTGATGCCAAGGCTTTCGACGGTAACGCCGTATTGCTTCGCAATACCGCTTGCCGTCTCCCCTTTTTGAACTTCATGAATAACTTTTTCCGCACTCGACAATGCCGGCATTGCCAACACCGCCAAGGTAATGGCAAAAAGTTGCCAAAATTTTTTCATATTGCCTCCTCTCTCATCTCCGAGATAGTTGAGTTGGATGTTTTAATCTCCTAATTTCCTCATCTCTGCCAATAAGCAATTTTTTATACTGCTCACAGACAGAGCGAAATGTTGGTGCCAATTCATAGCCCCAAAATTTACTGCGAAGCGTATGTCCATGCCAATCGTTATCAATATTAGCAGAATAAACCGTTCCACCAAATCCAGCACCTGCCATTGCCAATGGCCCGATAGCCATTGAGGCTAGGGACACAACTGGAACAGCGGCACGCTTGATAATGCGATCGCCGATCTTGAAATCAGGAACATCTGAAGCTTTATCAGCAAACTGATCAAAGTTCATTCTTCCAATCCTAATTTCGCCACCAACTTTGTAAGCAGTTAGTTTGCCTGACTCAATATCTTGATTGACTTTGTCAACCATTTTTAACCAATCACTTGAACCAATTGCATATTCCGTAACGACAGATCTATTGCCAAAGTTAATTCCCTTGGCATAAAAAAATTTTTGCCAAGAAGTGTTTACTTCAGAAAATGTCATTCCAAATTCGGTCAGAAACCTTGACCTCACCTCGAGGTCAGTATCAAATTTCTCAACATCATAAGGGTTTATATTCTTCTGAGGATCACTTTTGTCGACGGTGGTAATCCGCTCGCCCATCAAAGAGTAGGCAAAACCACCATCGCGATTAACCAGAACAAACTTTGCTGATTTAGCCTCGCTTTCGGAGCATTGAATTTCGAATTGACCTATCCACTCTCCCCAATAATTCAAATCAACCAAATAAGCAAATCCGTAAAATTCCTTTTTTCCATCGCTACCGATAATTGGAAAAACCCCATTACCGGAAATGACTTCAACCAATAGATCAGGGCTAAGAACTCCTGTCCAAATTGTTACTGACTTTACTTCTTTTTTCTGCATCTCAATAGGATGCGGAATACTAATTGCATTACCAGGATCCGTGATAGCGTACTTCGGCAAATACATCGTATTCTTCGCTGCACAAGCGCCAAGCAATACCGGCGCCAACAAAACGACCAAGCATTTCACTAACGTTTTCATAGCGCGCCTCCTTTGACATTTATATGTTTTTCTTGATTTAGTTGTCAAATAGCAAGAACCAAATTATTTCGATTCTCAAGCTGAAATTATTTTCCAGCTTCAAAATCTAAATTTATTTTGTATTCGATTGATCAAAGATATTCTTAATATCGCCACGTTCTGTAAAAGCATCTACCTTGGGCGCAAACTCTACCTTATTCATTGGCTTCTCTTCGTTCATTTTGTCCGCAAAATTAATCTTTTCTGTTACAACAATTTTCTCTTTCTTTTTTCTTTTCGGCCAAACACTTAAATTGTATTTTTCATCGGGGAATAAAACGATAAAAGAAAAAGAAATCATAAATGATAAAAAAATTGTCAGAAACAGATTGAGCAAGATATTCGGTCGTACTGGCCAAGCCGAAACAATTGGCTCATTTATTACTTTAATTGATATATCTTCTGTTCTTCCATAATACGAACCATTCTTTGTTTTGATAATATTTATAATGGCACTATTAATCTGCTCAGACTGACTCTTGTCGGTGTGATAAATATTTATTTCAATGATGCCCGTATCATTTATAGCTCTTGCCTCTGCTGTTTTTTCCCACTTCTTCAGTCTTGTATTTAAATTATCGCCAAAATATGTCTCATCAATATTAAATCCAGACTCAAACACATCATTCAAAAAAGAGTTTGAAGTTACCACTTGCGCTAGCAGGCTACTAATAAACTGACTGGATTTAGCAGCCGTATATGGGTCTGTTGCCTCCCCATTATGTTGTAATAACAAAATTTTCGACTTAGCCTCATATTTAAAAGACTGAAAAGACAATGAAATAGCCATCAGTAAAATGCATAAAAACAAAACTGAGAAGACGGTCTGTTTTTTTCTGTTTAACAATTGTAAAAACTCCTTAATTTCCATATAGTAAATTTAACGATTTAATCGAATATCTTAGGCTATTTTTTAAAATTTGTCAAGAGCTAAGGTCAAAAAAAACTCCAAAATTAAAAAATACAAAAAGTCCGATTTTTTTGGCTAAAAATCGGACTTTTTTGAGTTTTATTGTTTCAAATATTAACTAATTGAAATATTGTCTATTTCATATTTTTAATTATTTCCAAAACCATCGCTATAAACTCTTTTTTTCCCATCTCATTTAATTCTCGGTCACCCCGCTTGCGAATAGCTAAATTTTCGGAAGCCATCTCCTTGTCACCAACCACTAAAATGTAGGGTGTTTTTTCATTGACGGCTTTGCGAGTTTTATTGCCGACTGTTTCTGAGGCATCATCAACCTCTGCCCTAATCCCCGCCTCACCCAGTTCAATCGCTAATTTTTTGCAATGCTCAATGTGACCTTCACCAACGGACAAGATCTTCACTTGCACTGGTGACAACCATAAAGGCAAAGCGCCGGCATAGTGCTCAATGATAATTCCTAAAAATCTTTCCATTGATCCCAAGAGAGCGCGATGAATAACAACTGGTTGTTTATCGGTGCCGTCCGCGGCTGCGTATTTTAATTCAAAACGTAGCGGTAATTGGAAATCTAGTTGCACAGTTGCCAATTGCCATTGACGACCAATTGCATCTTTTACTTTGATATCAATCTTTGGTCCATAAAAAGCGCCATCTCCTTCATTAATTTTATATTCCAAGCCAGCCTTAGTCAAAGCTGTTTTAAGAGAATTTTCTGCTTCGTCCCAAACTGCTTTCTCGCCCAAGAAACTTTCAGGCCGAGTTGATAAATGCACTTCGTCAATTTGTAAATCAAAAACTTGATAAATCTTTTTTACTTTTTCCAGCAAGACACCAATCTCTTCCAAGACTTGCTCCTCTGTTAAAAAGATGTGAGTATCATCTTGTGACAAACTACGCACACGAGTTAGTCCTTGCAGGGTGCCTGATTTTTCATTGCGGTAAAGTGTTGATGTTTCAGCAATACGCAATGGCAATTCACGATAAGAATGAATATCACGCTTAAAAATCAACATGTGTGCCGGGCAATTCATTGGCTTCATTGCCATGTCGATATTATCTTCCGCGTGATGCATGCAAAACATATCATCCTTGTAATGCCCCCAGTGCCCAGACGCCTGCCAAAGCCCCGAGTTGAAAAGATGTGGTGTGCGCACTTCTTTATAGCCTGCACCATAAGAATATTGTCTAACGAATTTTAATAGTTCTTGCAAGGCAATCATTCCTTTCGGTAAAAAGAAAGGCATCCCTGGCGCATACTCATGAAACATAAATAAGTCCAATTCCTTTCCTAGTTTACGATGATCCCTCTTTTCCGCCTCTTCCATCATTTTTAAATACTCCTCTAATTGTTCTTTATTTTCAAAACCAACACCATAAATTCGTGTCAACATTTTATTCTTTTCACTACCACGCCAGTATGCCCCTGCCAATTTAGTCAATTTAAAACTACCATCTTTGATCTTTAAACTTGATTCAATATGCGGTCCACGACAAAGGTCGGCGAACTTACCCAATTGGTAATAGCTCACATTAGTCTCCCCCGCCTTTTGCAAATCCTCAATTAATTCTTGTTTATAAATCTGTCCTCGTTCAATCTCAAAAGCAATCGCGTCAGCAATTGATTTCTCACTGTGTTCAAATTTTAAATTCTGCTTCATGATATGCTTCATCTTTTTCTCAATCGCCACCAAAGAAGCATCATTAATTTTTTCTTCACCGAAATCAATATCGTAATAAAAGCCATTCTCAATCGCTGGGCCAATGGCGAATTTTGCCTGCGGATAAAGTTCCATTATGGCTGCTGCCAAAATGTGTGACAAAGAATGTCGTAAAATTTCTTGTTCGTTTTCCATCTTTTTGTATTTAATATTTATAATTTAAAAAAACCTCATCTCAATGCATTAATCAAAAAAAATCAATGCACTGGGACGAGGTTATTGTAGCTCGCGGTTCCACCCAGTTTCCTTATAAAATTATAAGGCCACTTTTGTCTGCTCATTAGACTTAGTTCCGAATGGAATATCAAGGTTAATTTGATAATATGGTTGGTGGCCATAACAATCACCTATGAAGCAGTATTTTATTGTATATTTAAATTATAAGATATGTGGAAAAATATGTCAAACGTTCATAATTGACATTACTCAAAAAATCTATACAATACAAACATCACGCATTTTGACTTAAACCAATAATCAGAGGAGGAGGATTTTATGCGGGAAAAACTATCAGCAACTGGCTTAACGGTATTGCTCTTTTTACTACTATTTCTAAGCGGCTGTGCGACAACAAAAGTCGCCAATGACCCACTTGGTAACAATCAGGCCTTTAATAGCCGTTCTTCAGACCAGTCAAAGGAAATCAATAAAGATGCCGGCGACACACCTGAAGAAAAAAGCACGTCCATTAATATCGCGCCTATCCAGATAAAAGAAATGAATGATGTCACTGGCGACACGACTGGAGAAAAGCAAGTCGCCTTGAACATCTCCCCAATTCAGACTGAGGAGACGGATGAAGTAGCTGATGGCACTTTTGGCGATGAACAAGCTTTTTATGGCGATGCCTATGACCCCTTGGAAGAATTGAACCGGGCCACGCATTATGCAAATGACAAATTTGTGTTTAAGCCATTATACTTTCCAATCAGTGACAGCTGGGAAGAAAATGTTCACGACAAGGTAAAAGACGCTATCAAAAATATTGCTCATTGTGCCTCAACACCAGTACGCGTTGTTGGTGACTTGATGCAATTGAAGGTGGAAAAGGCTATCGTTGATTTCTGGTCAATATTTAACTTGGTCACTTTGTGTACGGTAGATATTTATACCCCAGATGACAAATTCGACGATGAAAACGTGTCACAGGGTTTGGCTAAAAATGGAATACCCGAAGGGCCAGCTATTACCTGGCCAATCTTCGGGCCGACAAATCTCAGAAATACGGTTGGCGCGATTGCGGATACATTTCTCAATCCACAAACATACATAGGTTTTCCTGCAAATATTATTATTGCTACGATTGAAGCAATTAATGATCCTACACAGAAAAGAGCCTATCGAGAGTTTGAGTCAATGTCGGTTGATCAATATGCCTCCGTGCGCGACGGCTTCCGCACTAATTTCAACAAGAAATTAAAAAAATAATAACACGAAACACCTCCACTCAAAAAAGAGCGGAGGTGTGTTTTTTTATAGAAATTCAACACTTGACAAATACAATTTTATATACTATTATGCAATATTGTTCTTATATACAAACATTGCGCCAAACCAACAATAAAAGGAGAAGAAGATGAAAAATTATGGAAAAAAATACGGAGTAAAAATTGATAAAGGAATTTACGTTGTTTCCGGGCAACCAAAAACTGATTTGTTGCCCAAGTTTTTAGCAAAAAACCCCAACGACAACGAAATCTTTTTTCTATTTGGCAACAACGGGACATACTTACTCCTTAAGGGAAATGAAAAAAAAGAATTGCAAGTGTGCGAAACTAAAACCTTGCAACACTCCGACGGTGGATTTGAACTGAAATTCAGTCAGAATGATACCATTGGAACCATCTCTGTCCCCGCCCGCAGTCGCAAAAAACATCAAGAAGTATTTCTCACTTGTTTTAAAAAATCTGTACCTCTCGAAATAGAGTTATTCGAGATCTCCGATATTTAAAAAATCATCAAACAAAGCCTCGAGCGTCACGCATCGAGGCTTTTTCATTTTCAGATTATTTTCTTCACTCCTTATAAACTCTCACCCCATCACTCACAAAATCCACCTCCCCATCCAAGTCCGTCCGAAAAATTCTCTTCCCTATTCTCTCTATTCGATTAATAATCCGTCCGCCTGGATGGCCGAATGTGTTATTTTTGCCGACTGAAATTACGGCAATGTCTGGATTTACTTTTGTTAAAAAATCTTCCGCACTAGATGTGTCTGAGCCATGATGGGCTAGTTTTAAAATATGCGCAGAGATATCAGTGTTGTTGGCTAGCAATTTTACCTCTACCGCTTTTTCAATATCACCAGTTAATAAAAATTTAATATTTTTGTAAACTAATTTTGCAACAATTGAGCTATTATTAATATTGTCCACTTCATTGTTCAACAAACTATCCATCGGATAAAGCACGTCCAAATAACATTCATCACCCAAGACTATTTTACGCGGTTGGTCAATAATAACAATTGGAATCTTTTTGTTCCGCACCAGCTTTATCCAGGCGAGATAATTTGGTGAACCATGCGCAACACCCGTATAGGCAATTTTTTTGACATTATATCTTTTAATAACATCAAGCAAACCACTCACATGGTCGTCATGAGGATGAGTCAAAATCATCAAGTCTATCGTGCGATCCCACCAAGGTAAATTTTTTGACAAGCCATAGGTCACCGAGTCATCTGGTCCGCCATCGATTAAAATATTCTGCCCATAGGGCGTTTGAATTAACACTGAATCCCCTTGCCCCACGTCTAAAAAAGAGACTTTAAGCTGTTTGGCTTCATGCGAACTTAGCCAATATAAAGATATAAACAGGCCAATAGTCATCAATCCGAGCGGTATTAATATTTTATATAATTTACCGGGCATAGATGATTATATTCACTACAGTTAGCCACTTTTTATCAGACTTGTCCACATTGACAACTGCTATATATATAATAAAATTAAAGCATGAATATACGCAAAAAAGGAATAATAATCACCACTTGCCTATTGCTCTCTCTCCTAATCGGAATTAGCGTTCAGGCTCAAATAGATCAAGATGTATGGAGGGAAAGCCCTAAGTTGAATGAAATATTTTGGAATGGGCAGCAACAAGAATTTTCTAACAGTACCGGCTTAGGAGATTTTAGTCCTGTCACTGTGGTTACCAACATGATAAATATCGCCATGGGCTTTATTGGCATTACAACTGTTGTCATGTTCATGTTAGCCGGCTTCAAAATATTACTGTCCAGTGGCAATGAGGACACAATTAGTCAGGCCAAAAAAATGATGTGGGGCACAATTGTTGGCACATTTTTAATTATGGCCTCTTTTGGCATTGCCAAGTTTTTTATAGGCACTGTCGCCAATGCGACAGGTTTGTATTAATTTTTCTTCCTCAAAAATACCATCACATCTCCGACATTTATCTTGCTTCGCTACGCCGTAGCCTTAGCGCAGGAGAGGTATCACGATAATATTACTTCTTTCTCAAAAAAATCATTACGTCTCCTACATTTGTCTTAGTATCACCTGTAAGTATCAAAACATTTTTTAATTTTTCAAAAACTTTTTCCGTGTCATTATTACTAATTATTTCCATCATATTAACTCCCGTTTTATTTATTCTTTCCAGTGTTTGATTATCAGCAATCGCTCCGGCTGTTTTTGATAAATAATCAATACCATCGGAGTCAAAGCTAGCAACTACCCACTCTCCTGGTGCATTTTTTAATTCCAAAATCATCTGTGCTACAAATTGTTGATTTCTACCGACTGACTTATCACCAACGGATTGATAGCTTGTCTCACCTCCAAAGAGTAAAACGTTATAATCAGCATATTGCTCACTAACAATTGTCTTCGCAATATCCTTGGCAACCTCAACCGAGTTCCCAGACACCTCGTCAGAAATAATTATTGGATTATAACCAAACTCTCTAGCTGCAATCGCAATCGCCTCTAGAATAACCGCTGTTGAGCCAATTAAATAGTTAAAACAATTTTCCAAAACTTTTGGCGTTTCTTTTTCCTGACCAGCCACTCCTCTGTCAATATAATTTCGCACGCCAGCTGGTGCCGTATCCCAAAGACCATATTTCAATATATTGCGCGCCTGTTCAAATGTGGAATTATCTGGAATCGCCGGACCAGAAGCCACTGAAGCCAAATTATTTCTAGCCACATCAGAGATTATCAAAGTCACAACTTTGGCAGGATGAAAATAGGCGCCTAGTTGTCCACCTTTCACTTTTGACAAGTGCTTTCGCACGATATTCACATCGCGAATATCAGCACCACTATCAAGCAAGGCTCTTGTGATATTCTGTTTATCATTTAGACTAACGCCATCAACCGGGGCGGGCAACAAAGCTGATCCGCCGCCCGATAATAAATTAATCACCAAGTCCTTCGCACCAATTTCGTAATCAGTTTTCAATTTTAATATTTCCTCAACACCTTTTACGCCTCGTTTATCGGGCAAAGGATGTCCCGCTTCATTTAATTTTATTTTTTTTAAATTATAGCCACCAGTTTTACAATTAACCACGCCAGCGGTTATATGCTCAACACCAATTATTTTTTCCAACTCTTCAGCCATATTCCCAACCGCCTTGCCACCACCGATAATAAAAATTCGTCCTCTCAACATATCATGTGGACTATGATGAACTATGACGGAGTTAAAATCATCATTATACTGAACAGCATCGCGAATCATATTATGTGGCTCCACTCTGCGCAAGCCGGCCTCAATCATCTCCAAAACTGTGTCCCGCAATTCATTTGTGGCTAAATCTTTATAATTATTTATATACATATTTTTTTAATTTTCGAATTTTCTTCGCCCGGTGCGAATTTTAAACAATTTTGAATAATTAATTAATTGAATTTTGCATTAAAATAATTAACCAATTCATCCACTGCAACCCTCACTTGTACCATCGTGTCACGATCGCGTACTGTTACAGTATTATCCTTTTCAACCGTGTCGAAGTCAATTGTCACGCAAAATGGCGTTCCTATTTCATCTTGACGACGATAGCGTTTGCCTACATTGCCATTATCGTCAAACTCGCATTGCCACTTCATTTTTAATTGACTATAAACCTCTTTCGCCTTTGCCACTAAGTCTGGCTTATTTTTCATTAAAGGAAATATTGCAATTTTTACAGGCGCTAATCGATAATCAAATTTTAATACAGTTCGAATATCTTCGCCAATTTTTTCTTCCGTGTATGCCTTGTCCAAAAACATCAAAAATAAACGATTTAAACCAACTGATGTTTCCATGATGTGCGGAATAAATCGTTCGTTCGTCTTGTCGTCGAAATAAGACAAATCAGCTCCGGAAAATTTACTATGTTGTGACAAATCCCAATTACCACGCGCATGAATACCTTCAATTTCCTTAAATCCTCCCAATGATTTAAAATTATATTCAACATCATAAGCATCCGAAGCGTAGTGCGCCAATTTTTCGTGCTTATACCAACGAATTTCATCCATATCCATGCCGTAATCCATATACCAATCCCAACGAATCTGCTTCCACATTTCAAATTTTTCCTCCATTTGATCGGGGTGTAAAAAGTATTGCATTTCCATTTGTTCAAATTCGCGTGTGCGAAAAATAAATTGTCGCGCCACGATTTCGTTTCGAAAGGCTTTACCGACTTGCGCAATGCCAAATGGTAATTTCACACGTGTTGAATCTACCGTATTTTTATATTCCAAATAAATACCACCACAAGTTTCTGGTCGTAAATAAACAACATTCTCTTCCGACAATTCATTCGTAGGTGAACCAAGATTTGATTTTACAATCAAAGAAAATTGTTTTGCCGGGGTTAGATCAACTGAACCACAAGAAACACATTTCAACTTTTTATCAGCACGTAATTTATCAAGTTCTGTGTTTAAAAAATCTAAAGTTTGTTTATCTGCATTAATGCCAAATTCCTCCAACAAATGATCAGCGCGCATTCGGTTCTTGCACTTGCGACAATCAACTTGAGGATCATCAAAACTATCAACGTGGCCCGACGCTTTCCAGGTCATCGGATGCATAAAAATAGCACTATCCAATCCAACCACATCATCACGATACTGCACCATTGCTTTCCACCACGCATCACGAATATTGTTTTTCAACAAAGCACCATAATGACCATAGTCATAAATCGCGGCAAAACCACCATAGATTTCCGAGCTCGGAAACACAAAACCGCGCCGTTTTGCCAGTGAAACAATTTTATCTATACTATTTTCTTTTTTTTCTGTCATATCTTTTTTATTTAAAATAATTATTTTTTTCATACAAAAAAACCTCGTTCCAATATTCAAAAATCATAAAAATTCTCAGAATACTAGAACGAAGCATTTAATTAACCCCGCGGTTCCATCTAGTTTCTCCAACTTAAGGTCGGAGCACCTTTTTATTCAATTTTACCAAAAGTGCCGATCTCTTTTGGTTATTTTATCAATATATAAGTATATTAGCACACATTGGAGCAGTAAGTCAAATTGATAAATTATCACTACAATTAAAAAAGACGCTCATTCCAGCGAGCGTCTTTTTAAAAAAACATAACTATTTTAAATCTTGCATTTTTTTATTTAACGCATCCCTATTCTCCTTGCTAATTAAATAGATATTGTCTGAATTACCCGTCTTGGCATAATACAGACCTTTATCATTTTTACCACCCACGATAATCGTATCATCAATACCATCACCTGTTACTTGCACAATGATTTCATGTTTTTCCAATCCGGTTCCTTCAAAAGTTTGAGCTGGAATTTCAGCTGCTGTTAAATCAGCTAATAAATTAACTACACTGTCCACCTTAGCTCTATTAATTGCGGATGGCTTTGGCTTAGTGATAGTCCACTGGTCACTCTTCTTCTCAATAATAAATTCTTGGCCTGGATATTGAAACCTAATTTTACTAACCTTGTCGGCCGCAATCTTAAAGATAGCCTTATCATAAATATTATCCTCGGAAAAAGCAAAATTTAAAGCCATAATTTTTACAGAATAAATCCTATCAAGGTCGTTCTTTGAGAGAAAGACGCCAGCATAATCACTTGTCATTTTACCAATAACAAAATCAGTTACCACATTGTCCCCTTTTTTCAAAGACACTTTTATGCCATTATCATCAACCTCGAAATCCTTTTTCTTATCCTTATTTTCACTGATCAAATCCAATTTTGCCGCCAACAACTCTCTAATTGAGGTTGTGATTTTATCAGCCGCATCCTTGGTTAAATAAAAATCCTTAGTGCCGGAAATTTTCCATTTTTGCTCAGTAGAGCTTCCAACGGCCACATCAACCTTTTCAATATTAATTTTTTTACCATCTTTCTCAATATCAATCTTATCAATATCGCCCGCTTGAAATCCGGACACAAAATTTTTCGGTCGGTTTAAATTTTTTTTCCAGTCCGCAAAAGGACCATTAAAAATATACGCTGACAAAACCAAAACAGCTAATACGCCTCCTAAAATTAAATTCTTTTTTGTCATATTTTTCACTACCGCGCCGCAGTCTTAGTAACGGTGGGTGTATTTATTTGTTAATATGTTCATCTAATAATTCAATAATATCCTCTTTGTTTTGAGGACCTTCGAGTCTGGCCACCTCACTGCCGTTGTCATCCATAAAAATATATACCGGAATTTTTTCGATATCATATTTTTTGAAATCATCATAATGCTCGTCGGCATCAAAAGATTCTGTATCAAAATCAAAAATTTCTTCCTCAATCTCATCCCAGATTGATTTCATAACAATACACTCCGAGCACCAAATGGCGCCAAACTTTAAAATTTTCATGAAAATATATTAATAATTATAACTCATCTACAAATTTGTTTTTTCTTCTCGAAAAATAACGAATCACGCCAAAGGCAACTACAATAACCGTCACACCAAAAACATTAAAATATCGAATCATGGCAATGGTCGAATCTGTCAAACCTTCTTTAATTGGTCGAGAAGAAACCACCTTTGAGCGAATTTCAATCAAGGCGTTGTCCAAACTAACACTATCAACTAAATTTTGGAAGAATGTTAAATTATCAGGACTTTGTCGAAGGAAATTCTCCTGAACAAAATCACTATCGCCCACCACAATTAATTTGCCCAAAAACTGATCTTTCTGATTTTCGCTATCAAAATCAGCTTTACCGGACACTGACATCGCCATAGCATATTCTTTTTGTGCTGTCGGTGCGGCCAAGTTATTAGGTGTAACGTTAAAATTATCAGTAACATTCCAGGCCTTTGGCGTAGTATAGGCTAATTTGGAATAAGACTTGTTGTCTTGCGCCTTGATCACTTCAACTGAGCTAACCCAAGGCAAAAGAACTGAGGTTAAACTACTAACCGCGGTCTCATTTTGATTGAAGCCATCTTTGGTAATTTTTGGCCAGAACGGATACGGCACAGAAAATGACAAAAATCCTTGTGTAAACGATGCCATGCCGCTACGATTATCAGCCACCAAGTCTTGATTAACCTTTAAGCCATATTTCGCAAATAATTTATTCAAGCTAAGATCAGACTTGTTTGTTTTTAAACCCTGCTCAACCATCACACCATCCTGAAACACCAAAAGTGAACCGCCAGCATTAACAAATTTTTCAATCTTCGCAATTTGCTTGTCAGTAAATTTATCTTTTGCGCCCACAATAACCAAGGTATTGATATCACTAGAAATATCAACATCATCCTTCACTTCAACTTTTTGCACTGTATATAACTCTTGTAAAGCTTTATAAGCTGAGCTCATGGCATCTTCCAAGCCAACTGTCTCATGACTAGTCACAATACCAACAGTCGCAATGCGCTCACTAATTACTTTTTTGATTGCCGTAGTTAACTGATACTCAAGTCCGGAAGCTTCTTTTTGGATTGTTGGAATGGCCTCAGTCTTATCACCATAACTAATCGCAATACCAAAATAAGCATTAACGGTCTGCGCCTTATCTTTTTCATATACCTGAAAAGTAACCTGTGGAATGCCGATCATGTATAATTCCTGCTGTGTTTTTTCATCACTCGCTGGATTAATATATTCTACATTTATCTTGCCATTAGAAAAAGCCGCATACTCGCCAAGCATGTCTTTAACTTCTTGCTTCAACCCCAAAACTTGGCTTGGTAAATTATCACTAAAATAAACTTTTACATTCACTACGTCAGCCAACTCTTTAACAGTCTTTTTGCTAACTGGAGAAATAGAAAAATTTTTATTCTGCGTCAAATCAAATCTCGTAAAAAGTTGATAAGAAAAGAAATTAACAACCAAAATAATTCCCAAAACAAGCAAAACTGTAATGGACAAATCGGTCTTCTTTATTTTTTTAGTATTTTTTTCATTCATATATTTATCAATAATTATATTATCATTAGTTAAATTATTTCCAACCACGCGCTTCGATTATTTTCGTATTCATCCAAAGAAAGAAGAAAATAAAAGAACCGTAATAAATAATATCCTTGGAATCAATTACACCCTTGGAAATATTGTAAAAATGATTACCTAGTCCAAGAAAGCTCATCACTGGCACTAAAAATTTTGGTGCACCAATTAAGATAAAATCAGCTCCAACCATAAAAGCGACAAAGCTTGCCACTAAACCCAGAATAAAAGCAATGATCTGATTCTTGGTTAAAGAAGATATAAATAACCCCAATGCCAAATAAGCACCTCCCAAGAAAATCGCCCCAATATAACCACCGATAACCGGGCCGAAATCAACATTACCTAAAGATGCAATCGTAATCGGCAAAGTTAAAGTTAAAAGTAGGGTTATCAACAAAAACGACAAGGCGCCGAAAAATTTAGCCAACACCACTTGCCAGTCGGTCACCGGCAAAGTCAATAAAAATTCAATCGTACCCTGCTTTTTTTCCTCCGCCCACAAACGCATTGTTAGTGCTGGTGCGAGGAACAAAAACATCCACGGCAATAAATCAAAAAAACCGCGCATACTAGCTTCTTGAATCAAAAAAAAGCTCTTGAAAAAAAGCCAATTACCCACCACCAAGAAAACACCGATAAAAATATAAGCAATCGGCGAATTGAAGTAGGACATTAATTCCTTTTTAAACAATGTCCAAATTGTTCTCATGTATTTTTTACTCATATCGTTATTACTTTGTTAATTTTATAAACACATCTTCCAATGAAATGCTCTTTTTATTAAATTCCAAAATGCTCCAACCGGCATTCATTACCAACATTGAAAGCTGTTCACGTAAGTCTACGCCCTCAACCGGAGTCAATTCATAACCATGAATTTCATCCGATTCCTTATCTTTCTCTTCTACCTTTATTACATTGTCCATCGATTTTAACTTGTATAGCACATCCTCTTTCTTGCCTTTAATTTTTACATAGATAATTTCTGCACCACCCATCTTATGAACCAATTCAGCCGGTGTGCCTTCAGCAATAATCTTACCATTATTAATAATAATCGCCCGATCACAAGTTGCGCTAACTTCGCTCAAAATATGGGTTGAAAAAATAACTGTTTTTTCTTTACCAATTTTTTTGATCAATTCGCGTATTTCCACAATCTGATTTGGGTCAAGACCAGTTGTTGGTTCATCCAAAATCAAAATATCAGGCTCATGCATAATTGCCTGCGCCAGACCAACTCTTTGGCGGAAACCTTTTGATAATTCTTCGATCGGTTTTCTAATTACTGTTTGCAAATTACACGCCTCAATTACCTCTTTAATTCGAGATTGAATTTTGTCTTTTTCAAGACCACGCACCTCAGCCACAAATTTCAAATACTCAAAAACACGCATGTCGTCATACAACGGTACTGTTTCAGGCAAATAGCCAATTTTCGACCGTGTTAACATGGAATCATCTTCCGTTTTCACACCGTCAATTTCCACACTGCCCTTGGTCGGTGACCAAAAACTAGTGATGATTTTCATTGTTGTTGATTTTCCTGCTCCATTCGGACCAAGAAAACCTAGGATTTCCCCCTTTTTTACTGAGAAGCTGATGTCGTCTAGGACTTTTGTGCTTCCAAAGTTTTTTGACAAGTTCTTTATTTCGATCATAGTTTTACTTATTTATTTAATAATTATTAAATAATAAATTATCAATAACTAATATTGATTATAATAATTTACGAAAAATATACAAGTTTTTATTGTGGATAACTTATTCATGACAATCACAAATAATCTACACTCCTTAATACGTAAAAATAATAAAAAAAATCACTGTCTAAACAATGATTTTTGTCGTAAAATAACTATATTTTAACTTGTTTATCTATTTTTTGGCTTATACTGTTCTCCACATCCATATCGATGAGAGCAATTATCTTTACTATTTGGATGATAATCTGGTGCTATTTCTCCAGACATAATAAGATTCTCTCTTTCTAGCTCCCGAGCATCGGTAATCATTTTTTCTCGCAACTGTTTTTCTGAATTATCATCATCTTCAACTAAATTACTAGCACCATCATTAACGGGAACGATTTTCTCATCTTCGCTCATGTTATCAACGGCGTTATTAAACATTTCGGGGGTAATATTTTCCTGTCTAAAAATTGGCATAAATTAAATTTAATTACAATATTTAACCATTATCTAATTCCTCCAAAAGACTTTTCTGTTTTCGTGACAAACTAGTCGGAGTCTTCACGTGCACTTTCACAAAATGATCACCCACCCCAGAACCTCGTAATTTCGTCACACCCTTGCCTCTAAGCTTAAAAATCGTGTCCGACTGCGTTCCTGCTGGCACTTTTAATCTCTCCACGCCATGAACTGTCTCTATCTCTATTTTACCACCTAGCGCTGCTTGTGTAAAGCTAATATCTATTTTTGTATGAATATCATAGCCATCTCTTTGAAAACGATTATCTCTTTTTACGGTAATATTCAAGTATAAATCACCACTCGGTGTACCACCTTCTCCTGCCGCACCTTGGCCTGATAATTTAATCGTTTCGCCATCATTAATTCCAGCTGGAATACGCACCTTTAAATTTACATTATCATTAACAACGCCCACGCCATGGCATTTGGTGCATTTTTTTTCATAAGTTTTGCCTGTGCCACCACAATGGTCACAAGTGGCTTGCATCTGAATATTACCCAAAATAGTTCTTTGCACACGCATCACTCGACCGCTACCATGACAAGTTGAGCAGGTGTTTACCTTACTGCCAGGCTCGGCCATGTTGCCATGACAATGATTGCAGGTCACTTTTTTGTTTACCCGCACTTCTTTATCAATCCCAAAAACCGCTTCAGCAAAATCAATTGTCATATTCATCTGCAAATCTGCCCCACGACTTTGTTGTCGACGACCGCCACCACCAAAACCAAACATATCACCAAAACCACCAAACATATCGCCGAGGTCATCCATGTCTACACCGCCAAATCCGCCACCTGAAAAACCGCCAAATCCGCCACCTTGTCCGCCGCGCATGTTTTCATAACCGGAACCGAATTGGTCATATTGTGATTTTTTCTTTTCATCGCCCAGCGTCTGATAAGCCTCGTTTATTTCCTTAAACTTCGCTTCGTCGCCAGTCTTTTTATCAGGATGATACTCGTGCGCTTTTTTTCGAAACGCTTTCTTAATATCTTCCTGGCTAGAATTCTTATCAACACCTAATACTTTATAGTAATCTTTTGACATTGTTTTTTTTCTTATTCCGTCATCCCCGCGAAGGCGGGGATCCAGGCACCTCGTATAATGTTTTCTGTATAAGGAAAATTAAAATATACAAAGTTTTTTATTATCAATTTTTTTATTTAAATTAGTCTCTATAATTATATATTCAAAATCTGTAGCGCCTGGATTCCCGCCGGAGGTTTATCCTCAGCTTGACTGGGGACGGGAATGACGAAGGAATAAATAAATTCAACCGACTGCCTATTGAACACAATAGGCAGTCTATGAAGCTACTTAGAAAGTTATTTACTTCTTCTCTTCAACCTCACCTTCAACGACATTGTCGCCGTCTTTCTTTTCTTCACCTTCCGCACCCGGTTGAGCTGTTTGCTCGCTTTGCGCGTTTTGGTACATTGCTGTGCCAATTTTTTGCGCAATTACATTTACATCCTCCATCTTTTTCTTAATATCTTCAGAATCAGTTGAATCTTTTACTTTCTTTAATTCTTCCAATTTCTCTTCCAACTCTTTTTTGTCCGCCTCGCTCATTTTATCGCCAGATTCTTTGATTAATTTTTCCGTAGAGAAAATTACAGACTCAGCGTGATTTTTTGCCTCCACGCTATCTTTCTTTTTCTTATCTTCTTCGGCATGCATCTCCGCATCTTTTTTCATCTTCTCAATTTCTTTTTCATCAAGTCCTGATGATGAAGTAATGGTAATCTTTTGCTCTTTACCAGTTGCCTTATCTTGTGCTTTCACGTGCAAAATACCATTCGCATCAATATCAAAAGTTACTTCAACTTGGGGCACACCACGTGGAGCTGGTGGAATACCATCCAACATAAATCTACCCAAAGTCTTGTTATCAGCCGCCATTGAGCGCTCACCTTGTAAAATGTGAATCTCTACACCCGGTTGATTGTCAGCCGCAGTGGAGAAAATTTGAGATTTTGAAGCTGGGATAGTTGTGTTTCTATCAATCAAGGCAGTGGATACACCACCCATTGTTTCAATACCCAATGTTAAAGGTGTTACATCCAAAAGTAATAAATCTTTTACATCACCTTGTAATACACCAGCTTGCACCGCCGCACCAGCCGCTACCACCTCGTCAGGATTTACACCCAAATGCGGTTCTTTGCCAAAAAATTCTTTCACCTTCGCTAATACCAAAGGCATTCTAGTCATACCACCCACCATCACCACTTCTTCAATATCGTTTACAGTCAAGCCAGAATCTTTCAAAGCGGCTCGCACTGGTTCCAAAGTCTTTTCAACCAAGTCGCCAACCAACTCTTCAAATTTTGCCCGAGTAATTTTCTTAACCAAATGCAATGGACCGTTTTCGCCCGTCGTAATAAACGGTTGGTTGATTTCGGTTTCCATCATCGTTGATAACTCAATCTTCGCTTTCTCAGCAGCCTCCTTAATTCTTTGCAACGGCAAATTGTCTTTTGATAAGTCAATGCCATTTTCTTTTTTGAAATCTTCAATAATCCACTTAATCAAAACTTGGTCAAAATCTTCACCACCAAGATGAGTATCACCGTTGGTTGATTTTACCTCAACCGTATCTTCACTGATTTCCAAAACAGAAATATCAAAAGTACCACCACCAAGATCATATACCGCAATCTTCTGGCCTTTTTTCTTGTCAAAGCCATAGGCCAAAGCTGCTGCTGTCGGTTCGTTGATAATACGCTTTACATCTAGACCGGCAATTTTACCCGCATCCTTAGTTGCTTGTCTTTGTGAATCATTAAAATATGCCGGCACGGTAATAACCGCTTCAGTAATTTTTTCACCAATTCTTGCTTCTGCATCAGCTTTCAATTTTGACAAAATCATCGCTGAAACTTCTTGCGGAGAATAATCTTTGTCGCCCATGTGTACGGCCACACCCTCGCCACTCTTTACAATCTTGTAAGGCACAGTGTTAATATCTCTTTGCACTTCATTGTCATTAAAATGACGACCAATCAAACGTTTTACTGCATAAACAGTGTTTTCTGGATTAGTTACAGATTGTCTTTTTGCAGTTTGACCAACTAGTCTTTCGCCATTTTTTGAAATAGCTACCACTGATGGTGTTGTTCTATTACCCTCAGCATTCTCTAAAATTTTCGGCTGTCCACCCTCCATGATCGACATCGCACAATTAGTTGTACCAAGGTCGATACCAAGTATCTTACTCATAAATATTTTATATATCGCATAAAGCACAATGTCCTAAACAAGGCACTATTATGTAATTAAATTAATAATTTTTCAATCTTATTTTATTGAACCAATCAACTTCTTAAAGTTATCAACGCTCATCATTCCAAAATCAGAATTTACGAAAATAATGCCACCAAAATCAGGATTGGTAATGTTCACCACAGCCGCCAAATTCTGACCAATATTTACCACAGCTTCTGTACTTGATGCTTTCATTGCAAAACTCTTATCATTCAATAAGAAGGCCTTGCCCTTGCCGGTCACCACTTCTCCCGCTGTAGTCATTTCATAACCATCAACATTGGAGCTAGGTGCCAAGAAGTAAACCGTTTTCTTCACATCTTTATAGCCCTGAAAATCTAAGAGCTCAGTAACAGTTGAAGATCCTTGTTTTTGATAATTCTTACTCACACCACCAAATACCAATTTATCATTTTTACTAAATGTGCCCTTGATGGTTTTGCCACCCTCACCATTCTCAATCGTTATCTTAGCTTCGCCCAGACTAGCTGGATATTCGAATTTGATTCCTAGCTCAGTATTGTTAAATTCAATCTTGGCATTAGCCAATAAAGCCTCAGCTTCTGACAATTTTTCATTTTTACTTTTCAATTCCTCCACCTCTGTCTGTAGCCCCTGTGCCTTGTCTTTAATATTGGTTAATTTCTTTTCTAAATCAACTCTAGTATTTCTTGCTTCTTCTGTAATGCTATTCACAGTGCTATTAATTTTTTCTCTTTGCCAAGCATACAGGCCGCCGCCCACAACAATCGCCGTAATCACAACGGAAATCACTGTCATTTTCATACCTTCTTTTGGCACTCTCGCCTTCGGTCTTTCAATTTGATCCATTCTCTCTGCCTCAATCCTTTTTTTAGGTTTACGTCCGCGCTTCTCACCACCCTCGTTGGTAACACTAACTTTAAGGTCTTCATTTGTTTGACTCATAATAACATTTAGGCAAAAGCATGAAATACATAATCTCATACCTTACCTGATTAAATAAATTGTAAATATTACTTTATCATCTCATTGCTTCATTAATTAAATGAAGCAACATAATGAAAAAACAATTATTTTTTCTTGGTTTCAATCTTGATAGTTCTAGGTTTTGCACCTTCAGATTTTGGAATTGTGATTTTCAAAACTCCATCCTCGGCAATCGCCTTCGCCGCATCACCGCTTACATGAGTTGGCAATTGAATGCTGCGATAAAAACTACCGCGTCTGATTTCTTTTTTGTAATAGTTCTTCTCTTCCACTTCACTCTTCTTCTCACTTTCACCCTTAATCGTCAAAACATCATTTTCAATCGAGATGCTTACCCCGTCAGGATCGATACCCGCTAACTGCGTCTCCACAATTACGTTGTCCTTGTCTTCATACATATCAACTGCCGGCACATAGCCACCTTGTCGATGAATAGTCGGAGCAAAATCCGACAACATCTTATCCATTTCTTCGAATGGTTCAAGAAATGGGGTCCATTTGATCAAAGCCATACGATTTTGTCCTTTGACGTCTCACAAACAAATCAGCATTTGTTTAATAAACATCATCAGATTATTAATTAAATATTTATTATATATTATTCTCCCAATATCACCCGTGCTGGAATTATCACTTTTCCATTTAACTTATATCCCGGCTTCCCTTCTTTGATCACCTTGTCCCCAGTACCGTCAATCGCATCCATGGTATTATGATCAAATTTTTCACCAACAGTTTTTATTTCCTCTACACCCACACCTTCTAAAATACCTTTGAATTGCTTTAAAACATATTTCACACCCTCTAACCAGGCGCTCTTTTCAATCTGTTCATCAGTGTGTTCAAGAGATGTTTTTAGGTTGTCATAGACTGGAATCATTTCAACAATCAACTGTTCGTTAGAATATTTGAAAAAATCTTCTTTTTCTTTTGCGGTTCTTTTTAATAAATTCTGATAATCCGCTAAAGCTCTTTTATATTTATTGTCCGACTCATCGCAATTTTCACATCTACTCTTTACCTCTTCGGTTGGAGTGGCTTCTTCTTGCGCATCAGTAGCACCTTTCACCTCTTCATTTTCAATTTCTTCCTCTTTGTTATGGTCTTTTTTTTCTTCTTTCTTCATACTTATATATTATAATATTTTAATTAAGATTTAATTAATGACTAATTAACTATTAATTAGTTTTTCGATGTGTCGCATAATGGCAATGTTTTTTTCATAATCCATTCGCATCGGCCCGAGAAGTCCAAATACGCCCACCCTATCTTTTAGCTTATATTTAATAACAATTGAACCGCAAAAATTACCAAACGGATTTTTCGAGCCCAACCAAATATTTTCCCCCTCATTTATCTTTTCAAAAATATCATCAATAATATCTTCCATTCGGTCAATTACTGAAGAAATATCGTAAATTAATTCATAATTACGATCCGTCGGCATCTTGGAGTTAATCGACAAAAATTCCGGTTGTTTAAAAAGATTAGAAATTCCCGTGTAATACAGATTGTGTTTATGAAAAGCCCAGAACACAGCCGAGTTCGTCATCTCCGACAAAGCCTTTGCCACTTTCTTAAAATCCGCCTCTTCCTTTTCGCGCAACAACTCCTTCAATAAAGATACGATATTATCACTCACCTTCTTCGGCTTCAAATCCTCCAAAAAGAAATCATAAGCCTTCTCAGTGGGAATTCGCCCTGCTGAAGTATGTGGTTGCATGATATAACCATCCTCTTCAAGGTCAGCCATCTCATTCCGAATCGTCGCCGAAGACACCCCCAGGTCGTACTTTTCCACAAGCCCAGTCGAACCAACCGGCACCCCAGTTTTGATGTGTTCCTTGATGATAGTTAGCAAAATTTTCTCTTTTCTCTGATCCATAAAACCATTATATCAAAATTAGCACTCGTGTGTCAAGAGTGCTAATTTATTGAGAAATATTATCTAATTTTCGTTATTGCGGAAAAATTAAGCAAATATTGACTTTTACTAAAAATAATGCTAAGTTAGCCTAATTGTTGATATATATTATTTCAACAAACACAGTTCATTAAAATATTAGATATCACAAAATTTACTACACAATAATACCAAGGGAGGCTATAACCATGAATAATACTGCAAAATTCGTAGAAGAAAATGCTGAAGACCTTCGTATTCTTGGCCTTCTATTTTGTCGATTACTGCAAGCTGACATGTATGTATTATCCACAAAGCCCTCAGCAACACTGGCCTGCGTGATGACCCTGAGCAGTACGGGAAAACTTGGAACAGTAAAATCAATGGGTCAACTGATCAACGAGCTAACAAGCACGGGAGACCCTCTTTTAACCGATGGTTCTGGCGGTTCAATTCTTAGGTCATGATGAGAATAAATAATAAAGCACACATCAACAATCGCGAATAAAGAGGAGGAGCACGGTATGAAGAAAAATAATTATAATGTAGCTTTTGCATTCACCAAAGAAGCAGGAGGATACGAAGGTGTCATCACATGGACGAGTTTTCCCTCCAAGAAATATTTCGACCAATGGTACACCGACGACATTAAAAGTCATCAAAGAGTGGTTGAAGAAGGAATAACGCCAGAACGAGCGGTATACCTTGCAAACTCCACTCCTCTCGCCTGTCGGGAAGCGGCCGCCCTTCAAGATGCGACCGATCAAGACACGGGAGAAGTCAACCAAGATATTCTCGCCATGAAATTGGCAACTGCATATTTTGCGAAAAGACTGTAGCGTCATCTCACAATAAGGCAATCAAAATCGATTGCCTTATTTTTTATTTCTTCAAATCCTTAAGCTTTCGATCCAACCACTTTTTAACAACATTTTTAAACAAATATTCTTCCGGCAAATATCTATTTTTAAAAACCAATGCACACACGTTAACAACATCTTTCACCAAAATTAAACAATAAAAAAGGAGAACGTAAATGTTCTCCCATTGAAAGCTGTTTAGCTTTTATTCACTAATTATTAATAAACAAACCATTGCCACATCAGAGCAATTGTTGCAATTAAACCAACTAAGTCAGATGGTATCATGTGCCATGCTCTCTTGCTCAGGCTATAAGGAATCCTTATTAGAAGGAGCATTATAGCCAAGACAATAACAATAATACTAATACCGCAGACGTGGTCTATGTAATTTCTATAAACCTGATATGGAAAACCGATACTACTTAAACCCAAACCAAAGATTAACATCAATTTTCCCAATACTCCCGAATACGGAACTAAGTTCCCCTCCACGGAATCAAGCAAATTTTGCATTAACACACCTCCTCATATTTTAAAATCCGAAAGAACTAAATAAATTTATTTATTAAATTTAATCATATTATCATACATCAATATGCTTATTTTGTCAATAGTTTGCCTTTGATTCCGTCAGAGTCTCTCCGCTATAGCAAAGTTACAAGCTTCTTCATGCTCTCATGCATAACCACATACTCATCGCCAAGAAATTCATCTTTTGTCACCCACTTATATTCAGTAATATTTTCATCAGCAGGGTTTTTCGTCAAATCAATCTCATAGTCATCAGCAGTACACAAAAACGTCGTGCAAACAACTTGATCGCCATCATGTCTAAAAAACCAGAAAAATCCAAGTGGTTTAATGATATTAATAGAAAGATGAACCTCTTCGTCAATCTCGCGCACCAACGTGTCATACGGAGATTCGCCAAATTCAACCCTACCACCTGGCAAATCCCAGACGGCCTTATCGTTAAATTCTTGCTTAATCACAAGAAATTTATCACCTCGTTGTATTATCGCCTTAACAGCTGGATGGACTTGCTTCATATTTTTTTATATTATTTTTTAACACTTTCAACGACCTTCTTGATTATTTCCTGAACATCCTCATCTGGAAGGTTTTTAAAATCAAATCTTTTTTCTAATAATCCAATTACATTCTCATACGTTCTGGCTAACAACCTTAATGCGCAATACAATTCCTGTTTACTAATCTTATCTTTTTTAACACGCTGAAAGCTGCGAATTAAATCGTAGACAACATGCGCCTCACAGATTGGAAGATGCTTTTTTTCGTTAATCGGCACGTATGCCAAAATATTTTTTTTATTTTTAAGAACTGCACCAACAAATCTATGCATGCCATCAAAAACTAAATAATAGCCCGCCTCGTTAGATTCTCGTAATAGAATTGTCTCATTCCCAAAAGAAGCCTCTGATTCCATCTTCTTCCGTATTCTATCGTCCTTGGCCACTAATGTTTTAAATTCATCGACCCGTCTATGACATTTTTCAATCAAAATTTTATTCCAATCTGGCTCTGTGCCAGTAAACAAAATCTTCTCCATTGGTATTCTTATTTTTTTATACTTAATTTTTGGATTAGCTATATAGTCACCAATTCTATTTAAATGAATACCCGCATTAACCAAAATCAAACCCCTCGAATCTAAAAGGGATTTACTCTTTTCATCTTCATGTTTGCCCAGATTTTCTAGATATTGTTCAAATTGATTCATTTGTTTTAAATATTAATACTTCTCAAAATACCACTCCAAAAAATCATGTGCAATCGACATTGTAATCACAGAGCCTTCCTTACCTTCTTCCACTAATAACACAAACGCGATTTCTGGATTCTCATAGGGTGCAAAGCCGGTTACCCAAGCGTGTGGATCTTTTTTAGTGGACCACTGGGCGGTTCCGGTCTTGGCCGCTGAGGTTTTTTTGAGCGTGCCGAGACGGCGCGCACTACCATTTGTGACAGTTTGACGCATACCTTCTCGGATTACATTAATATTAACAGAATCAATAAAATCTTTGCGTACTACCTCTGGTTGAATTTCGTTAACCACATCATTCTCATGACTAATAATTTGATTCACCAAATGTGGACGATAGAGGCTACCGCCATTCGCAAAAACACTGGTATAGGCGGCGACTTGCAAAGGCGTGACTAGCATGTCACCTTGTCCAATTGAAAGATGATAAGTATCACCAATATACCAAGACTCATTTTTTACCTCCGCCTTCCACTCCTTGGTTGGTATAAATCCGCTAGCTTCACCGTTTAAATCTATTCCAGTCTGTTTGCCAAAACCAAATTTATCGGCATACTCTCCAATCTTATCAACACCGAGACCAACAAAGTCATTGTAGCCACCACCGATATAATAAAAGAAGGTATTAACTGATTCCGCAATCGCTTTCTTGACATCAGTAATGCCGTGTCCGCCACCTTTCCAATCGGGAAAAAACCACTGACTAATTCGTAATCCGCCATTACTCAAAAATTTTGTACCTTCGGAAATTATCCGCTCTTGGAGCGCGCCGGCAGCTAGCACCATTTTAAAAGTTGACCCTGGCGGAAACTCACCACCAATCGCGCGATTAAAAAGCGGGCGATCTTCAGCGGTTAAATAGCCGGAATAATCAGCTTGGCTGATACCATGCGCAAACAGATTATTATCAAAAGCTGGTAGACTAACCATGGCCAAAACCTCACCATTGTTCGGATTCATCACCACTGCTGAACCCTTGGTCAATTTCCGCTCGCCCATATATTTCAAAAATAATTCTTCCAATTTTGTTTGCATTGGTAAATCCAAAGACAAGACCAAACCATGACCATCAGCTGCATCCACCTGTCCGATGATTTTCTTTTCCTTGCCCAAGGCATCAACCTCAATCTGCTTCTTGCCATTCACGCCTTTTAATTCATTTTCCCAAAAATATTCTAGACCCATTTTGCCAATATAATCAATCGGCTGATACTCTTCACCATATTTTTTTAATTCAGTATCATTAATCTTGCCCGTGTATCCCAAGATATGCGATAATGACAAACCAACCATCATCTCTTTATCATCAACTACTACTTTGGTCGCATTTGGATATTCACGACGAGAGCTATTGGACAGAATCACCCCTGGCCATTGGGACGATTTCAAATACAAACTCATCGCCTTTTCATAGTCAATATTATCCAAGACGAATATCGGACTATACGACTCCAACGACCCCATCTTCACCGTGTCTAATTTTTCATACAAATCTTTTTCACCCACCTCTTTTAATATCTCACTAATACCACCAACTATATCTTCAAGGCACAATTCCCCCGCTTTGGCTTTTTCCCGCTTTGGTGGCAAATCGATTGGAATAAAATATAACTTAAAGTTCGCCGCGTTACGCACTAGCGGTGTTTTGTTTCGGTCATACACAATCCCGCGCTTCGGTTCAATGCGATGTACGCGAATACGATTACCCTCGGCGATTTTGTAATAATAATCCCCCTTCACCACTTGCAACCAGGCCACCTTGCCAATCAGCAGTGTTAAGGAAAGAAAAAGAAAAAACAAGATAATCGGCAGTTTCTTAAAATCAAAGCTCTTGCCCAAGATTTCTCTGCCATTATTATCAGATATAAAAACATCCTCAGACCATTCCGTCCGATAGAGAGAATTATGCTTATCCGTTTTAAAACCGTTCTGTTGAATGGAAAAAGGATTGGAAATTTTCTCGTACTTATTATTAGGTTTTAGGTAGCTTTTCAATCCCATACTAACTTCTAAATAAGAAAACTGGTTTTAGTTTATTAGTTAAGAAATTTAATGAATTAAAAACGATGACTGAGGCAACCAAACTTGACAACAGGCCAAAGGCTTTAATTGTGAAAAAATTTCCATCAAAAATAATATCAAAATTACCTTTCTCAAAAAAGACTTCAAGGTAATAGAAAAAAGTAAAAAATATTTCGAAGAATACATAGCCGAGCAAGACGATGGTCAGGAATGAATAAAGCGATTTATTAGTAAACAAAAAACCAAACAAAAAATGCGCCATAAACAGTATTAATAAAAAACTGACTAAATAATTACCAAAAAATACAAAAGAATAAATATCCAAAAGAACGCCCGTGCCAATCGTCCAGTAAAGCGCTGTCCAAAAACCATATACGCCCAAAATAAATATAATTGAAATTAATATCAAATTCGTGCCACTAATAAAATACGGCAACGAAGTGACCAAGCCCTTTTGCAATGCGACAATCGCTAAAAGCATAAATATATTTAAGAAGATTTTGCCAAACATAAATTTATTTTAATAAGACCGACACAATAGTTAAATCATCGGGATTAACCAAAGGTTCAATTACGGCTGACTGCCACAAGTCGTTATTACCACCATCAACTTGAGTCACTTTACCGATTGCCAGACCACGTGGAATCAAAGGCTCAAGTCCGGAAGTCACCACTAAATCATTTTTATTTAACTTTTGAGTTTGCGGAATAAAACTCATGCGAATCGTCAAACCCAACTCACCTTCTGCGATTCCCGCCGTCTTATCATTATTGAACATTGTCGCCGCCAACTTACATTGATTACTATTCACTAAAAAAACTTTCGCAATATCATCCTTTGCCTCGGCCACCTTGCCCACAATAATACCCTTGTTATTAACCACTGCCTGTCCAACCACTACGCCACTTTTACTCCCACGATCAATAGTAATCGTCTCAGTTGTTTTCAAGGTATCCGAAATACTCCCACGCGAAACGACATTACTCATCACATACTTATAATTCGTCTTGGTGAAGAAGCTTAAATACCCACGCAACAATTCATTCTCCTCCTGCACGGTTTTCAATTTCGCATTCTCCTCAATCAAGGCGTTGCCCTGAATTTTCATTTCCTCCAAGCTCTTCAACAAATCCGCCTTGTTCACGCTATCATTGTAAGTATTCTTAATCCCCAAACCAGCTGAATTAAAACCGCCGAAAATCGGATTCAAGATTTTGACAAAAAGATTTTCAATCGGCCGAAAGATGCCGATATAATGACCAGCCACAAAAACCAAAAGCACAGCCATGGTGGTGATGAATTTTTGTTTGTTGTTTTTGTTCATAAAAAAATACAAGAATAAGGCGGACAAAATTTTTTTGTTTTTGTTATTCTTGTATAAATAAATACCCTATTCTTTCGTCATTCCCGCGAAGGCGGGAATCCAGGTACCTCGTATAATGATACTAGATATAGTAAATTTATTTCATCTAAATATTAAATTATAATTCAATAGGTTTCTATAATTTTAAACACTCGCAGTGGCGCCTGGATTCCCGCCTTCGCGGGAATGACGCGGAATTCTACATTTTATCCGGACCAGGAGTAATGACCTTCGCCAATAGCTCCGGATCAGAGAGCAGAATACCAGTGCCGCGGACCACACAGGTCAGAGGATCATCAGCCACGCGTACAGGGATCTTGGTTGCTTGTGCAATTTCCTTATCTAATCCGCGCAAAAGAGCGCCGCCGCCGGTCAATACAATTCCGTGCTCATAAATATCTGATACCAATTCTGGTGGCGTAATTTCCAAAGTTGTTTTAATATTTTCCACAATCTGTAAAACCGTCCGACTAATCGCCTCACGCACCTGACTATCATTGATCGTAATCGCCTTTGGTAAACCATTCAATAAATCACGACCACGCGCTTCCATCTCGATTTTTTCTTTCAAAACTGTCGCTGAACCAATTTTAATCTTAATCGATTCCGCCAATTGCTCACCAATCAAAATATTAAATTCTTCCCGAATATACTGAATGATATTATTATCCAATTCATTACCAGCCAAGCGCAATGACTTCCACGCTACCACACCGCCTAGCGAAATCACGGAAATTTCCGTTGTCCCGCCACCAATATCCACAATCATCGTCGCCGTCGGATCGGCCACGGGCAAACGCGCCCCAATCGCCGCCGCCATTGACTCTTCAATCAAAAATACTTGTCGCGCTCCGGCCGATTTCGCCGCATCCTCCACCGCCTTGCGCTCCACCTCGGTAATATCCAAAGGCACACCAATCACCACGCGCGGACGCGGAATCAAAGTAAAGCTCTCATTATGCACCTTGTCGATAAAATATTTCAACATCTTTTCCGTCACCTCAAAATCAGAAATCACACCGTCAACCAACGGTCGCACCGCCTGAATATGCCCCGGAGTCTTACCCACCATCTTGCGCGCCTCATCACCCACAGCCAAAATCTCATCCGTCCGTGTATTGATAGCGACCACAGATGGTTCATTAATAACAATACCCTTGTCCGAAGTATACACAAGAGTATTTTTGGTACCGAGATCGATGCCCAAATCTTTACTAAATTTTCCTAAGAATTTATTAAACACTATTTATATTATCGTTACATTGCTACATTGTGGAAAAAATGAAACCATGAAGCCGAAATTATTTCAAATCAATGCTGTTATTATAACCCGTGGGAATACTTATGTCAAAAAAAATAGCTATAAGTAAATATAGCCAATTTTAGGGATATTATTGTATTAAGATGAAAACTGGATAAAGTTTGGGTATTTTTTGGAAATAAAAAAGCCTTTGCGAGATTTACCCGCAAAGGCTTGTTAAAGATATTATTACTGCCTGGTTAATAGGCAAACTCACCGTAAGGCGTATAGAGCGTAACGAGATTATCTGGACTTTCCGAGTGATGACAATCACCCAATCGAAACAATTTCACCCTGGTCCACTCTGAAACCGAATTCAGGACATCCTGCAAAACACCACCCTTGTCAGATCCTATAATATCAATGCCAACCCCGCAATTAAAGGCGGTAAACATATTTTCCCATTCTTCACCAGATTCAAACTTAATCAACTGAAAAATCGGTGGTGGTATCGGCATTTTTTTTACATAATGAATATTCCGGCCGATATTCAACACCTTAGTGGCGCCACCGCCGGTATTCATAACGACACCATGAAGCAAATGAAGGCTGTCATGACTGCGTAATCCGTCGATAATCCTCTTGATAACCAACGCCCATTGACGTGTCGGCGACATGATTGCCTCTGAAACTGACATTGTGCCAAGTCTTTCATCCATTCCATGGATTGAGAACCGACCCTCGAACGGTTTTTCCTGTCGCATAAGCTCCGGATGTTTATTGACATAGTTCGCGTGCATCAATTTGATGCGCGCCATGGTTAAGCCATTCGACATAATGCCGGAATTACCTTCCTTTTCCCAGGCTACTTGGCCATCGCTGGCCATTCCGAAAATCGCATCACCGGGCTCAATATTACCCTCAATCAGACCAGTCTCATGTACTCTGGAACTGGCACAGATATCAAAAACAACTGTCTTAACCTGATCAGGCAAGTCCGCCGTTTCGCCACCGAAAAACGTTACATCGAATCCATGCTCGATATAAAGCTGTTTCAATTCGGCAATTCTGATAGCAAGCTGCTCCATTATTACATCCTTTGGCGCAGATATTCCGTTGATATTTATAACATCAGTCAAAAATAACTCATCAACAAATCCGCTAGCCGCAATGTCTCCGGTATTCATCGACCATGCATCATCAACCGCGCCGCGAAAGACGGTGGCATCTCCAGTTTCATGATAATGAAGTAATCGCTGAAGCATTTTGCTACCATCGCCATCCATGTGTTGCGTCAATACATAGCCAGGATTCAAACGATCCTTCACAATGTTGCAAAACGCCAAAGGATAGTCGTTGTCAATTACTGGCTTAAAGCTTTTTTTCACGCCTGTTTTGTGAGCATCTACTCCAAGCTGTGCATACTGACTTTCTTGTCCACCATCACCTTGTCCAGCAGGCTGATCATTTGAATCTTGCATGTGCCACATATCCAATCTCCTTCTCGAAATATTAATAAAAATAAAAAGAACGATTCAAAAAAAAGAACCCTCCCCTGTCTTAATTTGATTTAAGATTAGGATATTTTAGGAAAATAGTCAATAGAAAACCCCGTTACTGCAATAGCAACGGGGTTTGATTTTTTATCTCCTTATCGAATAATAGTTAATTTTTCATGCACCAATCATAGGCATTTTGGAACATTTTGAGCCAAGGCGAAGCCTCAAGCTCTTTTTTCATTTGTTCCGGCATATGATGCCATTGCCATTTAAGAAAGGCACGTTCGGGATGAGGCATCATGGCTGTATGCCGACCATCGGTAGTTGTGAGAGCTGTAACACCTTCCCAACTGCCGTTCGGACAGAAGGGATATTTATTTGTATCCCTCCCGCTATCATCAACATATGACATTGCACACAGTTTATTACCGACGGTTACTGCCCTAACAGTTTCATCCGGAAAAATAAGCCTACCTTCACCGTGTGCAACATGAACACCGAGAATAGAGCCAGCCATATCCTTAAACAAAATGGATGGACTATCCGAAATCCTGACGCTTGACCATCGCGATTCGAAACGACCGGAGTCATTATGAACGAACCGCGGTTGGTGTTCTGGCTTGATTCCGGTATACGGAACCCAACCAAGTAGGCCGAACAACTGACAACCATTACACACGCCCAAAGAAAAAGTATCAGGCCGTTTGTAAAACTTATCAAACTCAGCCCGCAACTTTTCATTGAACAAAATAGTTGCCGCCCAACCCTTGGCGCTTTGTGGCACATCAGCATAAGAAAATCCGCCGGCGGCCACCAAGCCTCGAAACATCGTTAAAGAAACACGTTCTGCAAGTAAATCGGTCATCGTCACGTCCCAGGGTTCAAATCCGGCGGCTTCAAAAGCTGCCGCCATCTCCCGATCGCCATTCGTCCCTTCTTCACGCAAGATACAAACCTTTGGCTTGTTCTCTGCCTGAAGAATTTCAGGGGCGGTTGGTTTTGGTTCAAACGTGAGCTTGTACTGCGGGCCAGGGCGATCAAAGATGTTCTCCCTTTCTGCATCAGCACACGTTGGATTTGCCTGTAGCTTTTCCAACTGATAACTGGTCTCTTCCCAAAGATTCCGTAATTCCGGCATTGATTCATTAAAAACAAGCTCAGCGCCGAAATACAAAGTAATATACTGATTTGTACTCAATGTTCGTCCAATGGGTATGTATGGGATATTGTTGTCCAGCAATCTCCTTATTACTATGCTTGCATAATTATAAGTACACTCAATAACCAATCCCAATTCTTCAGAAAACAACACTGGGATTACTTCGCCTTCAACTGTGCCCATTTGTATTTCCAGTCCACAATTACCGGCAAAAGCCATTTCCAGCAACGTTGTAATTAGACCACCGTCGCTCCGATCATGGCAAGCCAAAATCAAATCCTTGTCAATCAAATCCTGCACGCAATTAAACGCGCGCTTGACCAACTCAGGATCATCCATGTCCGGACTTTCATTGCCAATCTGACCATGGACATGCGCCAAAGCCGATCCACCCAGACGATTTTTTCCATTTGCCAAGTCAATAAAAATCAACTGACTTTCGCCCGGCTTCTTGATGTCCGGCGTCACCACTTTGGTAATATCCGCTATTCCAACATAAGCCGAAATAACCAACTGCCGCGGTGATTTGACTGTCTCGGCACCAACTCTGGTCGCCATCGACAAGCTATCCTTTCCGCCATCAATGGCAACATCAAGCGCAATCAAACAATCGCGCAAGGCCGTTGCGGCCGAATACATCGCCGCACCCTCACCTTCAAGTTTCGGTGCCCACATCCAGTTCGCAGAACATTTCACGCTATCAAGACCGTCGATTTTTGCTCCGGCTAGATTCGTTATTGCTTCGCCAACTGCCATGCGCGCACCAGCCGCCGGATTAACCAACATCTTGATCGGCTGTTCACCGATTGAGGTTGCCATTCCGGAATGCACACCATTGTCATTGGGCACTAAACTTTGCGCCATTACCGCCACATCACTGACAGGCAATTGGAGAGGGCCGCAACATTGCTGCTGAGCTACCAATCCAGTTACACTCCTGTCTCCCTTGTTGGTTAAAAACCTTTTTGAACCAACGGAGACCAAGCGCAACACTCTTGCAAGCGCGTCCTCCACTGTCAAACCTTCCGGCAATACCAATGACCTCAAGTCATCCTCAACCGTCTTAACCTCAAAAGTCTTCTGAGGCATTCCTCCCATGAGTTCATGCAAGTCAATATTGACCGGCGTTGTGCCATCATTTGAATCATGGACAACAAATTTCCCATCCATTGTCACAGATCCAAGAACTTCGCAATTTACTTTTTCGCGTTCGCAGATCTTCTTAAACTCCTCAATCCGTTCTTCGCGAATCAATAAGCCATTCCGCTCTTGATATTCTGCAACATAGATTTCCAACACCGACATGGTCGGATCTCCGACCTTTATCTTGCGTATTTCAATCTGTCCACCAGATTTTTCCACTAATTCTTTCAGGACATTAGCTGGTCCACCAGCACCCTGATCGTGAATGACATCAAGAGGATTATTTTCCCCCATTTCTGAACAAGTGCGGACAACACGGTTCATCTTTTGTTCCATTTCTGCATTGCCACGCTGCACAGCATTGAAATCAAGCCCGGCATCTTGGTCGCCCTGAATTAGGCTCGAAGCCGCACCGCCACCAAAACCAACGCGATAAGCAGGTCCGCCAATCTGTACGATGAGCATTCCTTCTTCGGCGTCGTTTTTTCTGATATGCCGGTGATCGATTTGTCCCATCCCAGCAGTAAACATTATCGGCTTGATAAAGCTCCAACGCGCACCACCCCAGGGACGCAAATCAAATGATCGAGCAAAACCAAGCACCAATGCCTCGCCAATTTCGTTGCCATAGCGCGAACCACCATTACTGGCCTCAATCAAAATCTGCAAACCGCTTGCCAAATTTTCCGGACGCTTAAACTCAAGCTCCCAGGGTAAGGTGTAATTTGCAATATGAAGATTGGACACGCAATAGCCTGCCGTACCAATTCCCATCAATCCGCCGCGTCCAGTTGCCTGAATGTCACGAATACGACCACCCGATCCGGTTTCCGCACCAGGAAATGGTGCCACGCCAGTCGGAAAGTTGTGCGTCTCCGCCGTAAAGATAATGTGATAAAGCCGCTCATCGCGAACCAATCGAGAATACATACCCGGCTGTTCCGGCACAAGTGTCTGAATAAAACGACCTTTAATACCGCTGGAATTATCACTGAAAGCAATAATACTATTTCCTGGATTTGCATTCCAAGTCTCCATCACCAATTCAAATAAAGTCCAGGGCATTTCCTGTCCATCAATAATCATCTTGCCCTTGAAATAGCCGTGACGCGAATGCTCGCTATTGGCATTATTCAAGTCCAAAATCTCAACAATGGTCGGATTGCGGTTATTCTTCATTACAAAGTAATCATAATAAAACCGCCGGTCCCAGTCATCCATCGAAATCCCCGGTATATCCTTCAAGGCATCAGGCCCCTTTTCAATCATGGGTACCTCATATACTGCTTGAGGCTCAATTCCCGTTGAAAATGTCTGCAAAGCTCCCGGGTACTCACACTCGGTCATGCGATCATGATTATCCGCAATAAACTCGTCACGCGAAATGCCCTCCGGCACCACATACCGCCTCGATCGCTCCACCCGATTCACCTTTCCCAGGCCGATCGACTGGCAAATCGAAACCATATTGGAAGACCAAGGAGTCTCACAATTCATTCGTGGCCCCAACTCTATCACATCACCATCCAAAGAAGAAACGTCCTTCATGCTTTCTTTGATAAAACCATCAGCCAACGCTTTCTTCATTTTCTCAAACTCATCTGCTGTCAACGGCTCCACTAACCCAACGTTAAAACAATACTCACTCCCATCAGGATTCATACAAAAAAGATGCGCGATTGAACTCATTCTCCCCTCCTCCCTTTTAGATTAGTAAATAACTATTATTCAGTTATCAATGAACAAAATAAAATACCCCAAAATTAGGGTAAATATATTTTTATACTACAGAAAAAATGAAAAAAGTCAATGTTTATATGCAAGTCATGCCACGGTCGGAAAGTTCATAAAATTGGCTAAAATTGTAACAATTTTTACCAGAATCAAGACCCAAGAAATATATTATTCCGAATAACCACAAATCGCTTGACTAATTCCTGGCAATATGCTAAGATTATGAAGTAAAAAATTATTTTAGAAAAGTAGTCGACTTTCACAAAAATATTTAAAAAATTTGCAAATTTTATAAACTATCTATCACAAAACTATGAACGGATCAGTAAAAAAGAAGATGGACAAAGGCTTCGGCTTCATCACATCTTCAAGTTTGGACAAAGATTTATTCTTTCACAGCAATTCATTGGTTGGCGTTACTTTTAACGAAATCCAAGAAGGCGACAACGTGACATTCGAAACAGAAGAATCTCCAAAAGGTTTGAACGCAGTAAATGTTAAGCTTGCTTAATACTTCTCGTATAAAAAAACTCCTCGATTAAACCCGAGGAGTTTTTTATTTGGCAAAAAAAGAAGCGGTTTCAAATTAATGATACCGCTTTGTAGTTGTTTAATGTTAACAAACAGCCTCATTGACTGAGATTGTTCGCCATATCCTTATACAAGGGCTGAAGGCGAAGTTCCAATTCTGTAATCGTCGCCCTATGCTCCGGACACTCCTTGCCAGTTGTATAATTAACACAATCAAGTGCCTGCCTTGCAAGCCGAAGTTCATCTTGTACTTTGGCGAGCTGGGCTGGAAATGGTGCAAATATCTCATGCACTCGTCTGGGCTTTTTTTCAGAACCTTCATTGTTCATTGCATTATTACCTTTGAACATCCTTTCCTCCATCTTTGAATAATTATTTTTTTATAATCACATTAACGAACAAATTATATAAATCATTTTGACTTATCGGCTTATACTAGCATAAATTGATAAATAAGTCAAGAATACTGATAAAATTAAGATTGTCACTGGTTGACAAACCACAATATTTCTGCTAAGATCACGACAGTAATTATGCACAAAGAAATAATTAACGCACTTTATAACCACAATCAAGGGAGATGAACGATGAAAAAAATTCCAGTTTTATTGGCAGGATTACCGGGGAATATGGCACTCATGCTGGCAGAACGCATTACAAGAAATGAGCGATATATGTTGGTTCCATATGCATTTACGGGACCGGGGCTTGGTCGTGAAGATTATTTTCTTGATTTCGATCTACGTCATACCAGCAAGATGACTCTTCTTGAGCCATCTCAGCGTCAACAAGCCCTGGATACGATTATTTCAGCATATCCGGATTGTATTGTAGTTGATTTTACTCAACCAAATGCTGCAAATGATAATTGTGAATTTTACAGCTTAAACAAACTGCCCTTTGTCATGGGCACAACCGGCGGAGATCGTGCCTTACTTGCCGCAACCGTGAAACGGTCTCTCACCGTCGCCGTCATTGCGCCGAACATGTCCATACCCGTCGTAATGATGATGGACATGATCGAATACGCTGCCAAGAACTATCCCAATGCATTATCCGACTGGCAAGCCCTCGTTATCGAAAGTCATCAGGCCGCAAAAAAAGACAAAAGCGGTACGGCTATTGCCATCGGCAAACTGCTCTGTAAACTTGGCGTCAATTTCACCGAAGACAATATCAGGGCCATACGCGACCCATTCGAACAAGGGCTAATGGGCGTTCCCCCAACGGCATTCGCCGGACACGGTTTTCATCGATATCATCTTGGCTCCCCAGACGGCAATGTCAGCCTCGGCTTCGAGCACAATGTCTGTGGCCGCGAAACCTATGTCGACGGCACACTCAAAGCCGTAGACTTCCTGGCAAAAAAAATTGCCAAAGGAGTTAATGGCAAATGTTTCAGCATGATAGACGTAATGCGCGGATAACCTGCGCTCTCACGTCTACACAAAGGAGAACTTTCTAACGATTGTTCTCCTTTTTTCTTGTCATTAAAATATAAAAAAAATACCCCCACATTATAAAAATGCGGGGGTGTAATAAAACTACTTAAGAAAGAACGTTAATACTTTACATTCGCCTGCTCAAAGGCGTTTGCGATGGCTTCTTGCCATTCTGGTTGTTCGATTGGCGACGTGACCGAATAGCGGATATACGGACCGAAATGCACGCCGACCACACCGGTTTTTTCAATCATCAAATAATTAAACTGCTCAGCATTCTGGATTTTTTGACCAAAGGCCTCACTGGGTGCAAGCCACAGAGAGAAAAAACCTGCACCTGGAACAACTGTCAGCTTCATACCTCTGAATTCAAGAAGATCATGCAAGAGAAAGTTTCTATCGCGATACATATCGCGATTTTTCAAAACACTCTCCATGTCATCCTGCATACACTTGAGTACGCCGTAGGCCGCCGGTGCAAAGAAACCACTGTCGGTATTACCCTTAATCGTTGCGATGTCGCCAATAAAATCGGACGAGCCGACCATGGCACCAATACGCCAACCTGTGCCATTCGCAATTACCTTAGAGGCTGAATACGCCTCGCACCAGGACAGATTTGGAAAATGCTGGGCAACACTGGCCAAGGTCGCCGCGTCTTTGTTGTAGGTCAACATGGCATAGGCAGCGTCATTGAAAATTCTGATGTTTTTCTGATCACAATAATCGCATATATCCTCCCAATAATCAGCAGTAGCCACCTGGCCACTGGGGTTATGCGGATAATTCAGCATCAGCAATGTTGTCCCTTTCGTAATATCCCTAGGAGAAAACAAAAAATTGTTATCTGTATTTGTTCTTAGCGCATAATTTTCAACGCATTGGTATTGACACTGTACGGCCGGCGTTGGATAACCAGGACTGGTCATAGTCGCCACTTTAACCTCCTTATACGTAAGACCCCTGTCGTTAAAACCAACATGGCCACACGCCATCGGTATCAACCCCAACATCGGTTTGATACCCGGAATCGGTAAATAAGCCAACCCCTCATCCAAAAGTCTTACTTGATGAAGGTTGACAAACTTTTGAGCAAATCCCGGTACACCCGGCGAACCGTTATCTTGATATTCATGCATTGACTCATCATCTTTCATAACAGCCTGGCACGCGGCGATTCTTGCTGAAATGAGTGCCGGCCCGCTTGGTTGTCCAATCCCCAATCGCCAAATCTTTTGACCAGCCGCCTCAGCCGCTGTCACTCGTTTCTTAATCTCTTGAAACAAATTCTGTCCACCTGGTGGTAATTTGCTTTCTTGCATGTTCATTCTCCTCATCATAGGTTGATGGATTAATACTGCACAGTTTTTTCATTGAGCAAAGTTTCCGTCGCCAATAAACCGGCAATGGTAGCTGCATTACTGATTCTCACTACTGAATTATCTGGTCGCAACAACAATTGTTGCGATTCACCCCATCCATTATAACGCATCGCCATGGCAATACCATGAGCGCCAGTATCATGAACGACGACAAAATCATCTTCACATATAATTGGCAAATTTCGATCAGAAATCATGTGAATGTTTTCACACAGCGGACCAACAATTGAAACTGTTCTTTTCGGACCAAGTATTTTCTCTTCTCCATCCGAACACAAGATACTAACTTCGTGAGGCGAAGGATAAATTCCCGCTCGCAAAATATCGGCGGCATCGCAAATATCAACACCGATGAATTGTTTATACTTATCCATCTTATTGATTACCTGCGACACCAACACACCATTCGGACCGGTGACAAAACGCCCTGATTCCATATACAACTCTGGCAAATAGCCACGACGAGTCTTGAAATCATCCAAATAATGATTGATCAATTCAGACATTTCCACAATATCAAGCGGTTGATCTTCTGGGTTATAATTAACACCCAGGCCCCCGCCAATATTAATGAATTCAAGTTGAATCCCAAGCATGTCTTGTATTCGTTCCGCCATCTCAAGTTGCATCTTGGCATTACCAGCCAAGATTTTGGCATCACGACAATTGGACGCATACATCGTATGGATTCCAAAAATAGTCGCTCCTTTGTCTTGCACCTTTTTATAGGCATCAATAATTTGATCATACTGCAAACCATATTTCTGGTTGACAGGATTACCAATAATCGAATTACTACCTTCGGTTCGACGTTCGCCCGGGTTATAGCGAAAACAAATTCGCTCCGGCACGCGCGGCAACTTATCGATGAAAGAAATATCATCAAGATTAAGAATGCCGGCCACACTCATCGCGTACTCATAATGAGAGGGATGCGTGTTGTTGGAGGTATACATCACCTGATGCGGCAAGGCACCAGCCAACTGCGCTCGATAAAGCTCTGTTGGTGAGGCACAATCCAGACCAAAGCCAGCGTCCAACATAATCTTCAAAATCTGAACATTGGGACAAGCTTTGACGGCAAAGAAATTGGTTCCCAGATGAGCGGTAAAAAACAGCTTTTGCATCAAGGTAATCGTGTCACGAATACCCTGCTCATCGTAAACGTGAAATCCAGGACTAAGCGCCCATGACGGAACTGGATAATTTTTATTACCAGCCATAATTGGACGAAAATCATACGCAATCTTAGGAATCAGCGGAAACAAACGATCTTTAAATATCTGCGACATCACCATAATGCACCTCCTTGGGTGTTTAAGATTATAACACTGAAAACAAGTATGTTTTTCTTATTTAATTATCAAAAAACAACCCTCCTTATATCAGGAGGGATTATCGCAACATTAGTAATTTAAGTAACAATTGTCAATTATTCTGGCAATTTTACAATCAAAGCTACAAAATATTGCCCCAGCACACACTCTTTACTTTTTTTTACTTTTATATTAATATAATAAAGTAATCACCAAGGTGGTGATTTTTCGTTTGTTTCAAGCGAATATTCGGGAATCGTCCAAAGGCAAGACAGCTGGTTTTGGTCCAGTCAATTGGGGTTCGAATCCCTATTCCCGAGCAATTAAAATAACGCTAATTTTAGCGTTATTTTTTTTATTATACCAAAAAAATGGCGCTGTTCTATTTTGAACAACGCCATTGGCAATAACACTATCAGATGTTTTTCATAAACGATCAAGGCTTATGACGCAAGATCAAAAACGCGCTCGCTACAAAGTAATTCCTTGCCCTTACGCATCCTTTTCCGTTCATTTATAAGCTTTTGAACAATGTAGGTCACGCGACCCTTTGGCACACACCTACCTTGATAGACGAGCTGTTTTTTCGAGAAATTTGGATCAAGAAATGTATCCCCAGGATAATCAATCCTGACCTCTTTTCTGACAAAATTTTCAAACCTTTTCTTGTCGTTCAGAAAATCATTAAAAATTTCAACGCGCTCTTCCAAAACTTCTTTCAGAGCTCGCCTCAACAATTGTTCGTTGACCACTTCTCCATCTTCAAAATGGATTGATCCTGGCAAAAAAACCTTTGAACTAGGAAGTTTCAAACCGGGAGTTAGGCGCCTGATTTCATTTTTGACATACTTCAACTTTTTCACTTGATCAGCGATAAAATCACAATGCGTTTGTCTGGCGAAAATAACCGCCTCTTCCAAATTTTCTATCTGCCCAACTGTCAGAACGTCTTCATACTTATCACCAATCTCATTCTGAACTTGAATAACAACCTCGGCAAATCGTTTTTTGCTCTTCCAGTAATTACACAATAAATTAGTGGCAAGTTGAACCGCCTCAGCAAAGATCTCGCGAGAAACTGCGACCATATCACCTTCACACGTCACCATATTGAACCCTCCAAAATGTTTTACACCTACATAAATTTTAATGACACCATATCACTAAAATAATAAAAAGAACTAACAGATTCAAACTTAAATATATTTAACAATACAAAAATCCAATACAACAATACAGCCAATATTAGCATATTTACGGTCATATGTCAACTTTGCTAAGATTACATCCTAAAAAACAAAAAAGACAAGAAAATCTTGTCTTTTTAAGATAAATTTTACATTTAAAGTCGCGGAAATAATGCCTCACCCTTCTTAATTTGCTTCTCGCTAAATTGAGCAATTATCTTACTCGCCGTCTCGGGCATAAAAGGCTGTAATAATTCCGCAATATTCAAAATATTTTGCGCCACAGGTTCCAAAACCTTCTTTAGCTCATCCTTTTCTTTTATCTTCCACGGCGTTGTCTTGCTAATATATTCATCACTCTCTCTCACCTTATCCCACAAGAGTAACAAAGTTTCATTGAACAAGAAATTATCAATATTAACATTGAATTTATCAATTAGTTCTTGATCAGAATTCGCCACTATCGCCACTTCCACCTCGCCCTTCTCCAACATGTTTGATACCCGCGCCACGAGATTGCCAAGACCGTTCGCTAAATCAGCATTAAACTTATCATCAAATTTTTCCCAACCAATATCACCATCTCGCCCCATTGCTATTGAGCTCATTATCAAATATCGTGACGCATCAACTCCATATTTTGCTATCAGTTCAGATGGCCCAATTACATTCCCAATTGATTTACTCATTTTTTGCCCATCTACCAAGAAAAAGCCGTGTACAAAAAGCTGTTTTGGCAAAGGCATGTCAAGCGACAGAAGCATTGCTGGCCAAATCGTTGTATGCACGCGTAAAATATCTTTACTCATTAATTGTACTTCTGGTGGGAACATATCCGGGGCTCCGTCGACACCATCCCAACCCAATCCGGTTAAATAATTCAAAAAAGCATCAGACCAAACGTAAGCTGTATGAGATGTATCCCAGGGCAAGGGAATGCCCCATTTTACATTTTTTCGTGAAAAAGAAATGTCATTAAGACCCTCTTTTTCATAAAAATTTACAATTTCATGCTTACGCTCAACTGGAATTATTTTATATTCATCGCTTTTTATTTTTTGCAACAACCTATCCGAATACTTGCTCATTTTAAAAACATAAGTATCTTCACACATTTTTTCCGGTTCAGTATTATGATCCGGACAAAGTCCTCCTACTAAATCTTTTTCATTCTTAAATTGTTCACAACCAGTACAATACAAGCCTTCATATTTATCCAAATAAATATCACCCTTGTCATACATTTTTTGCAAAGCATTTTGTACGGCTAATTTATGATTCTCATCAGTAGTGCGAATAAACTTATCATTGGAAATACTTAATTCTTTCCAGGCCTTGTGGTAAGACGCCACAATCTCATCGACAAAAAACTTAGGATCCTTACCAGCGACATCCGCCTTCTGTTGAATCTTGGCTCCATGTTCATCCGTTCCAGTCAAAAAGAAAACCTCATCACCAATTAAGCGATGATGACGCGCTAAAACGTCTGCGGCCACAGTCGTATAGGTATGTCCAATATGTGGCTGGGCATTCACGTAATATATCGGGGTTGTAATATAAAATTTATTTTTCATAATATTTAAGCGATAATAACAACAAATTCTCCTTTTTGATCGTCTTTATTTTCTTCAATTCTCTTAATAATAGTTTCCAAATCACCACGATAAACAGTTTCGTGCATCTTGGATAATTCACGGCAAACAACTACTGAAGTCACTTGCCTTTTTCTCTCTAGGCCCTGTTTCTTCTTTTGATAGGGATCCATTTCTTCCAACTTAAGATTGTACTCTTCACTTTTTTTATTAACCTCAATTAATTCTTGAAGTAGTTTAATAATTCGATGCTTAGATTCATAAATCACAATCGGGTCATGGGTTTCGGGAATCCGATCCAAGAAAGTTTGACGACCTTTTTTGTGTGGTAAAAAACCTAAAAAAATAAATTTGTCGGTGGCAATTCCTGAAATAGATAAGGCCGCCGTTACCGCTGATGGACCAGGCACAGATTCTATTTTCACACCATCATCGCTGCCAAATTTCTCAATTACATCTTGGACCAAGCGGCCACCTGGATCAGAGATGCCAGGTGTCCCAGCATCAGTAACAAGAGCGAGATTTTTGCCGTCAGCCAATAATTTTAAAATCTGCTTATTTTTATTCTCATCCGAATGCTGATGATAAGAGATCATCTTCGTCTTAATGTCATAGCGATGCAACAAAACTCCAGTCACGCGTGTGTCCTCGCACAGCACAAAATCAACCTCTCCTAGAATACGGAGAGCTCGCATACTAATATCTTCTAAATTACCTATCGGCGTACCGACAATATATAAAGTATTCATTGTATTTATTTCCTCGTCATTCCCGCGAAGGCGGGAATCCAGGTACCTCGTATATTGTTTTCCATTTAAGGAGAGTTAAAATATATGAAGTATTTATTGTTATTAATATTTTTTTAAAAAAAGTCTCTATAATTATATATCCAAAATTTGTGGCGCCTGGATCCCCGCCTTCGCGGGGATGACGGAAGACAAATTAAGATATCTCATCCTTTCGATTCTTCACATATTTCGTCCATTCTTCAGCAATTTCCACAAAAATCTTAAACGGAGCTTCAATAATAAAATCAAGAATAAAAACGAAGACGTTTACCTGGGAAAACTTCTCACTCAACCACTTGCCCACCGCAATCACTGGAACATAGAAGAAGTCCAAAATAAAATTCAAAATATTTTCTCTTGGCGGAATCACGATTAACTCTCTAGTATTGCGACGAATTCTAATACCAAAGAAACTAATCAGAGCCAAGAAAAATAAGAAAATAGTAATACTGACAAAATGAAAGTTAATTTTTTGCAAAGCCCAGACCACGGCTCCAAAAGACGTTAAAAAAGTTGCCGCATAAATAATGCCAAAAATTGCGTTCATAAGACCACCTTGTTTAATTGGTTGACGCATTACGATTGGCTCAGTACGCTTTTTTTCAATAAAGACAATTTCCTCTATACCACTAACAATCTTTTCAGAATTCTCCTTTGACGGCAACTTAGTCAAAGCTACCACCACAAAGAGCAATGCAACTGGAAAAGCAATATTAATCATCAAGGATGTTGTGTTCAACTCCTCGCCTAGCCATTTTGTCACCGGCACCTCAAGAACAAAGGCTAAAATAGATTTGGTAATAAAGACATAGATCAAGCTACGAATCGCCGCGCGCCATAATTTTTTCTTGGTTCCCTTGTAACGAACTTCGCACACGCGCTTAATATGATGCGGAAAAGCCTTGGGATCAGCACTGAAAGAATTATAAATACCAACGCAATCGTCCTCAATGACATCCATAAGCATAGTGAAATAAACAGTATAGCGACTAATTATTTTTCGCAATTGTCCGGTAATAGGATGATGAATTTGCCCATCAATAGCCGCCTTAAGTGAAAAAATATTCACTGCCACCTCTTTTACCTGCTCATCGGTCGCACTATCCCAGCCAGCATTAAAATATTTGAACAACAAGAACGAGACCATACTATGATCATACTTCATCATCGTCGAGTGAATACCGATATAAATTTGAATATCACGATCCTTTTCATACTCAGATCCATTCTCAAACTTCACACCAGCCGTTAGAATGTCATACATATAAGCGACCAACACATTATCAACGTCAGAACGACCAATGCGCTCTTCCAAGTCTGTCGCACACAAAGAAAGAACCCAATTGCTCATTTCATTACGCTCTTGTATCTTTTTCTCTCGGAAATATTCTAAGAAATATTTTTTTAATTGCAGATATTTAGCAATTACCACCGAGAATTCATCAATCTTGCTTTCTGGAATCGAATTATTGGGCATATAACCAGCCCGAATCAATTCCACAAGTAAATGACGAGAAACGTCTTGACTATTAACATCTTTGAGTGAAACCACATTCTCAATCACAATATGTCGCTTCAAAATTCGCTCAATCGCGTTTTTACGCAATAAATTATCCTCCTTATAATCAACTGAGTTTCTAATTTTTTCATAGTAAAAAGACATCTTAGAAACCAAGTCGGAGACATTAATTTTTTGTACGTCGTCACTACCAGATTCCTTTTTATTTTGCTTTTTATAGATAGCCTGAAAAAGCTTCTTTGAGTCATCATTAGGAGTTAGCGGCGTGTCAGTTTTTTTTGATAAGGTTGGATTGAACATTGTTTTTAAAATTTGAAATGACTTGTGATATCTTTTTTCAAATGCCACAACTTGTAAGCGCTGACTAAAAATATATAAGCAATAATTAAGGTAATTAAACTAAAAATAATCCTTAATAAAAAATCAGTCCAGACAATTAATATTGCCATCAGCAATAAAAGGATGCCGGAACTAAGTAAAGACCAAATCAAACTATTAATTTTATGATTGATTTTTTTAAATAAATTTTCCATATATTTATATAATTAATTAACTACAAAACCCTAACTGACATTTAAAACCCTTATTACAGGACTTTTCACTATTACAACAAGGTTGCGTTAGGCCGCCACACTTATTACAAAAGCCACCATTATCCAAATTGCCGGGTTCACATTTAAAACCATTCGGACATGAAGGTTCACCACTGCCCCCACAGAGAGAGCAGATACTGCCAAGGCATTCAGCGCGTGAGTCGTCTTTCTTGTCTTGATCGGCGCACCCATTGTTAACGCAGCACGGATTACCAGTCACTCCACATTCAGCGCAGTAATTATCTACACAGATCGCAGTGCCGTCACATCTCGGCTCGTCCTTGCGACAATATTTACTCACCTGCCCGAAGCCACAACCTTCACCGCAATACCCCTTACTCTGATCACTGGGATCAAGACAACACTCCAAGCCTTGTTCGCATTTACTTTCCTCATTAAAGCAGCAGGTTAGTCCACTCAAACCACACTCTTGCGACAACAACACGTCTTCCTTCCAACTATCTTGATAAATATCCTTATCCTGTTGTCCACATCCCGTAGTTAAAAATAACAAAAATAATAATCCCAGAAAAAACTTATTTTTAAAAATTCTAATTATCAAATTAGAGAACATAAACAAAAACTTTATTTTCTTCTTTGTTTTTCTTTGCTTTTGATTTTTTCGTATCACCAGAAAAAAAAGAAAAACGTCCTTTTTTTCTTTCCAAATCAATTACTCTCGTGACGGGCATATTCGGAATAACAAAACCATTGCTCATGACAACTGTTCCAGGTTTGCATTCAAATTTAAATTTTTTTTCAAATTCTCGCAATTTTACCAAATCAAGCTTTAAGTAAATCAAATCGACCTTGCTAACATCAATCCGACGCAATTCTTGACGCCGAACTTTGATTGCGCTACGGTGAAAAAAAACTTGCACCCGCGACACGAAAATCGGCCAAATAGCATCGTCAATACCAATACAATCAACTTTCGGGAAATTTTTTTCTATAGCGTACAACAACCCGGACCGACCGCTACCAATTGAGATAACCTGAAAATTCCACTTAAGGCCCAATTTCTTAATCTCACTCAACATCTGATTAATTACCCAAGGACGTGAAGAAACAAAAGGGGCAAAACCCTTAAATAAAATATCAAAAATCCGTTTGCCAATAAATGACAAAACAAAATATAGTGCTACGCCGTAAATTAAAATTTGCCACTTAGACATCGAATTACAATATTAACCAATAAATCCAGCTTTAATTAATAAAGCGAAATTATCAATAAATTCAAAATACTACTAATATTATAGTATTTTTTAAATATAAAATCAAGCTATTAAGGAATTAAGATTTTTTAAATTTTACACTAAAGATAGGCTCATATTTATTATCTTTTTCATCAACCACCTCTATCATCTCTCCCTTCATAATTTTGGTTAAGGCCGCATCACTCAAAAGCATATAATCGTTATCAATATCCGACTTTAAAATATCTAATTTGGCCAATTCTGAATTAAAATCTTCCTTAATTGCATCCTCAATTTTCTTCTTCTTGTCGCGCAAAACCTTTAAATCTTCAACCGCCTCTTGATAACTCTTAGAATTCACTAAGGAATCACGAAACATGGATTTAAGCTCTTTTTGCTCTTTTTTGGTTTTTTGTATTCGATCGAATACTTCTTGTAATTTTGACATAAAAAATAAAACTGCGCATAGCAGTAGAAAATAATTATTTAATTAACTTTTCATAGTATAACATAATTGTAATTTGGGCACAATAAAAAATACTCTAATCTACTTGTAATAATTTTATAATAAAAGAATAATCTTGATGCGATACATTAAAAGTAACCAAAAACATATGAAAAGAACTAAATTATATAAAAAAGCCATAATCGCCTTAATAATCTTCTTTTTCGTTAGCCAGGGACCATTTTTAGTAGAGGCGGTCGGCATGGACAATTTTCATCAAATCAAATCAAATTTAAGCACCGCGGAAATAATCAATATTAACAATGCCGCCCGCAAAGAGCTTGGCCTTAAACCATTAGTATTTAGTGCTGACTTAACAAGGCTAGCAAAATTTAAAATAGCTGACATGCAGACCAGTCACTACTTCGACCATTACAGTCCAAGCAATAAATCCTTAAAAAACTTCCTTAATGACATAAGTTACAATTACCAATACGCCGGTGAAAACCTGGCGAAAAATTACAACGACAACAATGAGCTTGTCCAAGCCTGGCTAAATTCACCCACCCACCGCCGCAACATGCTTTACCCAAATTTCGACGAAGTAGGCGTCGTCTTTGACTATGTCAATTTAAACGGTGTTGATCAGTTAGTCACCGTCATGATCTTTGGAAAAGAAAATATTTAATCCACGCTTAATAAATAAATAATATCTACTTAACCATGCCAATGTATACTTAAAAATGTAATAAATAATCAAGATTAAACATATGAATATCCAATCAAATCTAAGAAAAAATGAAGTCTCTTTTTTTCCAAAAACAAATACCGACTATTACCTTTCCCAAAATTTTTTTATTAAATTTTTCAAAGAATTATCTAGAAAAATCGCTCTTTTTTAAAAGAATAGATCAAACAAAAAACGAAATCCTTGGACTTCGTTTTTTGTTTATCCTCGATGAATTATTGATGATTATTGACAAATGATAAAGAATTTGTTAATTTATCATAAATAATCAAATATCAACAACTTCCAACTTATACACGGAGTAAGGAAATGGATTTAAATATTATCAAGATTATTTGTTTTTTGCTCTTTAGTTTTATTCTTATCTTTCTTGGTGTCTGGTTTGTTCAAATCGGCATGTCAAATGACTCCGATGAGGAAGCTGCAATCGTTGAAGAAACAATTGGATTCGTCCGCTATCACGTCATAATGCTTATCGGCGAAGTGGTAATAGCTCTAATCGGCGTACTCCTCTTTGTTATTGGAACCCTAGGAATAACAATTTTAACGACAGCAATTAAGGATATAATTTTTTAAACACAAAAGGGATTAGAGTGCTAAATTCAATGGCAATCAAATCCCTTTTTTCTTTTTCCTTTTTAAACTAAGCGTGCTTTTCATTCATCTCATTCCAATCCCATTTTCTATCCTTATTATAATCAATCTTTTTCAAAATTGAATCAGTGACATCAATATTTAAAACACCGCATAGATGCAATATTCGTTGTACTGCATCACCAAGCTCTTCCTTAAGACCATCCTTGCCATCAATATTCTTATGCCGATAAGCTTCATATGCCTCAGAAACTTCAGAATGAATCAAGGCGATTTTTTCCGCCACATTAACATCCTCCGGCTTTACACCAAAACCCTTCTCCTTGGCCTGCAACATTATTAATTCCGTTAATTGTTGTATCGTCATAAAATTTTATTTAATTACTTTATTAAATATTATCCGACAATTCTTCCATACTAGAAATCATTCTAAATGGATTACCTCTCTCCAATGTTTCCCGGTTATGAAATCCAGAATCGATCGCAATCGTTTTCAAATTAACAGTATTGGCCTCCAAAATATCACCCAACGTATCAGTCACAAAAATGCAATCAGCTGGCACTAGTGCATACCGATTAAATATAAAATTAAATTTATCAACCTTCATTTTATTCGCCTCCAACCCCAAAATTTCCTTAAAAACGTCCAGGACGTTATTATTCTTCAAATAATCGGAGATATTTTTCGTACCACCCGAGGTGACTATAAATAATTCATATCTATTATTCAACTCCAAAAGAACTTTTTTAATATTGTCTTTTATTTTCAAGGCGGCTATATCCAGATTAATATAATCCCGATACCCCAACCAATTCATATTCTGAATCCCCGCAACTGTGCTTTTAAAAAAATTCCCATTATGAATATCCCGAAAATCCTGCTCAGACAATGTAAGACCAGCATACTCCTCGAGTTTTTTGCGATGGAAATCAAAGGTATCGTGGATCACTCCATCAAAATCAAAAATTACTGCTTTCATAGGGATAGTGTTTTTACTTTTTATAAATAGGGTTCATTTTTCTCAATCTCTCAATAAGTCCTGGCAATTTTTCAATCACATAATCGATCTCCGCCTCAGTGTTATTTTTGCCCAAAGTAAAACGAATAGAATTGTGGCAAATTTCTTTTTTAATGCCCATCGCCATTAGCACGTGAGAGGCTTTGAGACTGCCAGAGGCGCAAGCTGAGCCAGTTGAGACCGCGATGCCTTCCATGTCTAGGGAAATCAAGCCAGACTCGCCTTCAACGCCGATAAATGAGAAATGAGCGTGAGATGGAGTACAATTTTCATAGTCGGTATTTAAAACAATGTCATCGACATTCTTTTTAATTCCATCAACTAATCTGTTTCGCAATTTAGCCAGATAAGCATTGTTTTCAATTTGTTTGTCAGTTAATTCGCCCTTTTCTTTGCGTTCACCCAATAAGGCAATCGCTTCGCCCAAACCGACAATGCCAGTCACGTTCAAAGTGCCACTGCGCAGATTGCCCTCGTGATGACCACCACGTTGCAATGCTAACATGGGAACGTCTTTTTGTTTATACAAAACGCCAACACCCTTTGGTCCGTAAATTTTGTGAGCGGACATGGACAACATATCAATATAATTCCACTCAACGTCGCAGTTCAAAAAATTAATTCCCTGGGTTGCGTCAGTGTGGAAATAAATCGGTTGCGGTTTTTCACCTCGTTCTGCTGGTGCTAATTTATTCCAATCATTCAATCTCTTTTCATTGAGTTTGCGAATAATCTTGCCAATCGCGCGAATCGGTTGGATGGCACCAACTTCGCTGTTCACCATCATAATTGAAACCAAGACGGTATTATCCTTGATCATTTTTTCAAATTTTTCCAAATTGATCACACCATTAGATCCGACCGGAACATGCGATGCTTCCACGCCCTCATATTGCATCTCCGCGACTGGCTCCAAGATCGCATCATGCTCCACTAGCGAAGTGATGATGTGCATCTTCTTATCTTTATTTTGTTTTCGCAAGGCTTTCATCACGCCCTTGATGGCCAAATTATTTGCCTCAGTTGCCCCAGATGTAAAAATAATTTCCCCAGCCTCACAGTTTAAAAAACTTGCTACCTGCGCCCGCGCCTTGTCCACGCCCAAAAGCGCCTCTTGTCCAAAAGTGTGGATTGAGGACGCATTACCAAACTTTTCGCTAAAATAAGGCAACATCGCGTCTAAAACTTGTTTATCCAGTGGCGTTGTGGCACTGTGATCTAGATATATTTTTGACATATTATTTGATTAATTTTAAATTTTTGCTATAATTAAAGTATTGAGAAAAAATGTGTATAATTGACAGGAGGGAAAACGTGAGACCCATTGGTGATGGAAGTCCATCGGAAAAAGGCAGCAGCAATTGATTCATCCTTAAAACAAGGAGGAAAAATTCATGTGTAGCGACCCCACCGACGTCTAACCAAAACTCTTCAAAACGGAGAAAAATCCTTGGTCAACGACAAAGAAAACATCATGTAGGCCACCCCCACCGGCCGTGTCAACAAACAATTGTCACTCAGTCAACTATCAACATTCTCATCCCTGGCCTTGCAAAAAATTAGCAAGGCCTCTTTTATTTCCAAAAAAACGATACTTAATTACTGATTAAACCGCCTTCACTTCCAAAACTTCCGGCGCCAATTTTTGCACCTCGACTTCAATTCCTTGCTTCAAAGTAATTTGTGACATTGGGCAAGTAGTACACATTCCCATCAAAGCAACTTCAAGGATACCGGTTTTTTCATTCCAGTTTACAAATTGCACGTCACCACCATCCATTTGCAATGACGGTCTCACGATTTCTAACGCTTGTTTAATTTTTTCGATTGTTTCTTGCGACATATAGTTATGATTAGTTATTTAAAAAGTGTAATTGCATCAAACTGCAACCTCACCCCGACCCTCTCCTGACCAGGAGATGGAGATATATAGTATTATTTATCTTGATATTGCTTAATCGCTGTCCGCAAAGCGTCAACGCCCAACATCGAACAATGAATTTTGGGATTTGGTAAACCACCTAAGTCCTCAATTATATCATTTTTTGTAATAGCCGCTGCATCACTTAAGGTCTTGCCTTTGGCCATATCCGTCAAGGCCGAAGACACTGCAATCGCCGCTGCGCATCCCAAGGTCTCAAATTTGATTTCATCAATCTTGTCATCCTTGACCTTTAGATATATTTTCATAATATCACCGCAGCTAGCGTTACCTTCTTGCCCGAATGCATCGGCATCTTCAATCACGCCTTGATTATGCGGATTGCGAAAATGTTCCAAAACTTTGTCTGTGTACATATGTTTTAACTTAATAATAAATTTTTTAATAAATAAACACCGGCGTGCTAACTTCAGCCCAGTCGTACAAAAATTTTGCCGATCCAACACCTAGGCGTACGCAACCGTGCGAAACTGGAATACCCAAATGATTTTCCCCTTCACGATAACCATTGGGCCAAATTGGCAATTCGTGAAAACCAAACTTACCAGTACCCATACCCATCCAATATGGCATCCATAGGCCATAATCAGACCAAACCTTTTTGGCCTTATTGATTATTTTAAAATGTCCCTTGGGTGTCGGCATACTTGCCTTGCCAGAGGAAATTTTAAAAGAACCCATTCTTACTCCATCCAAAAAATAATAGACCATCTGCCCGCCAAGACTCACTTCTAACCTCTTTGGTAATTTTACCGCCTCTTTATTCAAGGGGTCAAAATAAAATTTTATTTCCTCGCCGTCTTTATAGCCATCACCATCAGTATCGGGATTTTTTAAATCAGTACCAAATTTCAACTCCATTCTATCACTCAAGCCATCTTTGTCGGTATCAACATCTTCTAATTTTAAATTCTCCTTTGTCAGTGGTGAAAATCCATTATTCAATTCAAGCCAATCACTATAACCATCACTGTCTGAATCCGCAAGATTGGGATCAGTTTTATAAATATTTATCTCATCTGCGTCAGAAACGCCATCGCCGTCAGCGTCGATAATATTATTTGCCGTCACAAAAACAGGAAATGTAAACAGAAACAGTAAAATGAAAATAGAATATTTCATTATTGCGTCATTCCCGCGAAGGCGGGAATCCAGGCTCCACAATGAGTGGATTAATAATTATAGAAACTATTTTTATAAATGCTTTGCAATAATATCAAATCAACATTTATTTTCTTTAAATTTAATTCAATATCTGAGGTGTCTGGATTCCCGCCTTCGCGGGAATGACGTGGATTAAATTAAATCCACCAATTTAATTCCTCTCAAAGTCTCAACTAATGAATCCTGTACTTTTTTCAAAACTCCGGTCACGCCACAATTACATTTATGACCGCAAAAAACTTTCTCGCTTTTGGCCACACAGTAAAAAGGGGCAATTTCACCCTCCAGAGTTTTGACAATATCATAGACCGTAATATCCTTGGCCTCACCAGCTAAACAATAACCGCCCATTGATCCCATTTCCGAAGTAATTAAATTTGCCTTTTTTAATTGGGCAAATATTCTTTCTAAATATTTCAAAGAAATATCTTCGCGCTCCGCCACCATAGATAGCGGAACACTCTTATTCTTTTCTTGGGCCAACAAAATCATTGCTCGCAAACCGTAAGTTGTTTTTGTTGAAAATTTCATATCCTACTGAATTAGTATGTATTAAATATATCATATTGTTATTTTTTGTCAAATCCTAAATAATACCCCATATTTTCTCCAATATTAGAATAACACTGGGGGCTTGGGGGTGTGAACTAAGCGCCAGTATTAAAATAGATAAAACCCTTCAAGTGATAGCGCATTTAACACCCCCAAGGGTTTTGGTTACTTTTGCCCCCAAAAGTAACACAAGCGAGAGCGCGTAGCTTAAAATAATAAGAAAAAATCAAACAAAAAAAGCTCGAAACTAATTCGAGCTTTTAAAAAATGTAATAATCTACTTAATCTTCTCAATCCTATACTCCTTTGCCCCCTTCGGAGTCTGCACCATCACAACCGCGCCTTTCTTTTTACCAATAAACGCTTTACCCAACGGTGATTCATTTGAAATCTTGCCATTAATCGGATCAGCCTCATTAAAACTTACAATCATGAACTCTCTTTCCTTGCCATCTGACTTAACTACAATTTTCGAGCCCATACCAATAGAATCATGATGTTCAGTTGACTCGACTACGGTTAAATTCTTCAACATCGCCATTAATTCTGCAATGCGGCCATCATTGAAGGCCTGTGCGTCTTTAGCCTCAGAATACTCGGCATTTTCACTCAAGTCGCCCATATCCTTGGCCTTTTGAATTCTATCCGCAATTTCTCTTCTTTTAAAATTTTTTAAATGATCCAACTCATCCTTCAGCTTATCATAACCCTCTTGTGTAATAATTTGATCTTCCATAGTATAATTTTTAATTGAATAAATAATATTAATAAATATTTTATAAATATATATTAAAAGTGGTTTTTTTGCAAGGCGCCCCAAATCCTAACTATTTAAGGACTTTTTGTCAATAAAAATCGACATTAAAATTAAATATCCTATGCCCAACGGATGATTCATGTAGGGACTAAAAAACGAAATTATGGAAATAGTAATTAAGCCAATTATTAGCGCTAATTTAGTGATATTTTCCGGACTCGTAAAAAAATCATTAAGTGTTTTAAGATGGAAATTAAATACCGTAAATCTGCCAATCAAAAATAAATAATACGCCATTCCTATTAAACCTAGTTTTAACCAAATCTCCAACCAGCCCCATTCAAAAGCAAAAGTAGTAAGCTCTCCAGTCGGACTTGTTTCCAACACTCTCGGGTCCTCACTAAAATAGGTTACAGTCGAACCATAGCCATGACCCATAACAAAATACTTTTTAATTTCAGACCAAAGAGGTGTTAATAATTTCCAACGCGAAGACACTCCAGCCTCATTTGTAATTTGTGTTGCTCTTTCCGCGATATCCATCGTGTTAAAATTTGACGTCGGTTTTGGGTGTGGAAATGTGATCAATATATTGATAAAAATAAACGACACAATCATCGAGGCAATACCTGCCAAAAAAACCTTGCCGATCCTAGACCAAGATTTTAAAAATAAAATAATTAACAAGTACACAGCTAAGCCACCTGCAAAGCCAACCCAATTACTACGTGAATAAGACAAAATCGTAATTGCCGCATAAGTAGTCAAGAGCAAAAAATCAAAAATTTTCACTTTCTTGCTTTCCACGATTGAGAATAAAACTATAAAGAACGACACAATTGCAAAAATATGCGATTGAAAAAATATGCGAATAAAACCGGTTGGCATTCTTGTTATTTCCCCCACCCCTGTATCGCGAACCCACTTATAAACAGTTGTCATAGTAGAGGCTGAATTATGAGAAAAGACAAAAAGTAATACAAAGGTTTTTATCGCCATCCAAAAAGTAGCCGCCAATAATAGAGTAATAATTTTTTCCTTAAATATTTTTTTACCATCCTCCTCTTTATTTTCGTAGATAAAATAAACAGGAAAAATTAAAGCAAAAAACAGCCAACCATTGGCATCTTGGTAGATATAAGAGAAATCATTGTGGCTCAAAAAAGCGTTTATCACCCCCCAGCCTATGAAAAAAATAATCGGTACGAAATATTTAAAGTTTTTATTTTTCAAAAAATGTAATAGCGGACAAGTTTTAGTCTTAATCGCAAGTAGGCTAATTTGTCCCACCATGGCAATTATAACCACAATAAATAAAGCCATTCTAATAGACAAATTAAAGTGTGGCAAATTAAAAAAAAGTAAATACCCCTTTGAACCGGTAATTAACTCAGCCAACAAAATAAATAACCCATACTCTAAATTTTTGAATGTTAAAAATACCACCCCCAAGACCACAAGAACAAAAATAATCTTTCCCCAAACAGGAAAAATAAAACCAATCAATGAAAGCGTCTCAATGGCCAAAAAGGCAAGCAGGACTTTTTTAAAAAAACCATCGGTTTTTTGCATGGTCGGGATCGCCGCCACGAATTTTTTGACCGTAAAAAAACTTTTATCTAGATTCATTTTTTTATTTTTAATTTTTAATCAATTTGTATTGGACAGTGTCACCAATTTTTATTTTTTGCTCATCTACAAATCCGGCATTTACCTCCAAAACATAATTTATTCTAAATTGCGAGGCATAGTGATTTTCCGGATTATCACCTTCAGGTGGTAAATTTTTATGAATATTTACAATTTTATCATCCTCAATCCAGATAATATCCAACGGGAAATTCATCTGTTTCATCCAAAATGAACGTTCCTGCTTGGTGTCAAAAACAAAAAGCATGCCCTCACTTTTTTCCAACTTCGGCCTATCGCTCAAGCCCTGCGTTTGCTCCTGCATGTCATCGGCCACTAGCACTTTAATAATAGTCTCATTTATTTTAACATTTGGAAACTCTAAAGAGCGGCCGTCTTTGGTATTTTCTTTAATTTCCAAATAAGCTACGCCAACGATTAACAAGACAGCCAACAATGAAAATATTTTACGCATTAGAATTTTATATTATGCTTCTTCTTAATAATGGCCATCCATTGTTGATATTTTTTTACTTTAGGCAAAAACGGAAACAATCTATAAGCTACGGCTGGCAACCAACCACTCATCGTTCCACCTGTCTCAATCTTGAACAAAACTTTATCAATCCAAACACCGGTTTTACCATTATCTAGCATGGTTAAGAAAATATCCCAATCTTGGAATTTTTTAAATGTAATATCCCAACCCGCCTCTGGAAAATCTTTAGCCCTGATTAGCGAAGTTGAATGAACGTAAGGAATCTCTCTTAATTTATCAGCATCAAACGGCCAAAATCTAAATAATTTTTCACCAAACATATGAGAACAATAAGCATATGAAGCCTCAGGATTTTCTTTGAGCGCTTTCAACATCTCCTCAAACATTGTCGGCTCCATTTTTAGATCAGCATCACTGAATAACAAATATTCACCGGTCGCCTCTTTCCAAGCACGATTTCGTGCTGCTGGCGCTCCTTGATTAACCTGACTAATAAAAGAAAATTTTTGTGTGAACATACCTTTACAGTCCTCCATTACCTCCTCAATATTATCCTTTGAGCCATCATTAACAATGATAATCTCAAAATCTTGAATAGTTTGATTTTTAATAGTTTCCAAACAAGCCTTTATCTTGTCAGCTTGATTATAAACTGGAATTAAGATACTAATCATAGTTTTTATAGTTAATTATTATTTGCTAAAAAAATAGCACACTTCTAAAATTAGCGCAAATGTCTTATTTATTACCCCACTCCTTATCCTGGCGCACCAACAACTCCTCTGCACGTAACGGTTCAGCCATAATTTCTTTTACTACCTTTTCCATGCGGACACCCTGTGACCCTTTCACAAAAATTAAATCCCCTTGTCTGATTTTTTCCTGCACAAAAAGACCAGCTTCCTCGGAATTATTAAAATGAAAAACATTATCAGTTTTCATGCCTGCCTCAATCGCTCCATGATCAATATCGCGTGAGCGCTCACCGACCGTAATTAAAACATTTACGCCTGCGCTTTTTACCTTCTCGCCAATTTCCCTATGTCGCTCCACGCTCTCTTGGCCAAGCTCCAACATATCTCCCAGAACTGCAAACTTCTTCGCACCAACATTAACCGCAAACTTTCCTAAAACATCCAAGCCTGCCACACAAGAGACTGGTTCAGAATTGTATGTATCATCAATTATCGAAGTGTTTTTAATACCCTTGAGTAGATTCATTCGACCCTGCGGTGATCGAAATTCCTTCAGCCTGCTCGCAATCTCCACCATATTCATTCCGAAATTTGTGGCAACTGCAATTGCCGCCATGGCCGCATAAATCGAATTAAAACCGATTACGCCTGGTATTAGAAAAGGTACTGTCGATCCATTGTATTTGATTTTAAAACTAATGCCTTGCAAACTACCACCGCCCTCAAAGCTAAAACGCGATTCACTGCAATTCAAATCCGCCCCCGGATCCATGCCAAACGTCACCACCTTGGCCCTACTGTCTTTTTTCATTTCTCGCACCAGTTCATTGTCAAAATTCAAAACAACCAAGCCTTCCTTGGGAACCACCCGCACCAAATCCGCCTTTTCTTTTTGTAATTTTTTCCGCGATCCAAAATATTCCAAGTGCACATTGCCCACCGCCGTCACAATCGCAATACTTGGATTGGCAATCTCATTCAAATACATCATATCGCCCGGACGATCAATACCCATTTCCAAAATCAAAACCTCAGGATAATCTTTATCTTTAATCAAAATCATAAACACGGCCTTCCAAAAAACTCCAAGCCAGCCAAAAAGATTTTTTCCGGGCGACTCCACGCCAATGATAGTCAAGGGCAAACCAATCTCATTGTTATAGTTCTTGATATTGCGGCGCACCTTGAATTTATCTTTCAAGACAGCGTAAACAGCCTCCTTGGTGGTCGTTTTACCCACACTCCCCGTAATACCGATCACTTTCGGCTGATATTTTTTCAAAATTAACTGAGATAATATTTTCAATTTTAATTGTAATAGTTTTTTCATATATTTCTTCCGTCATCCCCGCGAAGGCGGGGATCCAGGTACCTCGTATATCGTTTTTAATATCGGGAAAATTTAAATTTACGAAGTCTCTTGTTATTAATATTTTTATTAAAACATTTTCTATAATTATGCAGCCATTATCTGTGGCACCTGGATTCCCGCCTTCGCGGGAATGACGATGTGCTATCGCTCTTTCGCCACTTGATAATAATTCAAAATAAATGACGCAACCTGTTGGAATGTCGGTGCCGCTGAAGAATCAGCCCAAGGCGAATTAACAGGGTTATCCAACATAACCAAGGCAACAAATTTTGGATCATCAACCGGCGCAAAACCAGCAAAGCTGTGCATGGTCCGATTGATATAACCTCCGCGACCAGCTACCTGCGCTGTACCAGTCTTACCGGCAATGTAATAACCAGGCACGGCTGCCAACTTGGCATGACCTTTATCAATTACATTTACCAACATGCCAGACAGCATCATCGCTGCTCGTTCTGAAATCACACGGCGCACCTCAGTCGGTTGCGTGGCGCTTTTTTCACCAGATGAAGTTCTAATTTCTTTTACCAAATAAGGCTTCATCAAAATACCACCATTAGCAATAGCTGCATAAGCTGCGGTCAATTGCAATGGTGTCGCGGTAATACCTTGTCCAAAAGTTGCCGTTGCCACCTCAATCGGACGCAAAGTCTTTCGGTTTAAATTCACAATATTGGTTATGCTTTCCGTCTCCAATTCAATACCGGTTTTTTCGCCAAAACCAAATTTTTTCACATAATCAATAAAGGTTTCGGCACCAATTTTATTCATCACAAAAATCGTACCCGTATTCAAAGATTTTTCCAAAACCGTATCCATATCCACTACGCCGTGTCCGCCTTTTTTCAAAAAATCAGAATTTTTAATCGGTTTACTCCATCCCGGCACCATCACAAAACCTTTATCAGTATAAGTTGTCTTCGGCGTAATCTTTTCTTGATCCAAGCCAGCCGCCAAAGTATAAGCTTTAAAAATTGATCCCGGCTCATATCCGCCGAAAATACTCGGATTATTAAAAATATTCATGTCCGGCGCTTCATTGTAATTATTCGGATCAAAATCAGGATAAGAACACATCGCCAAAATAGCCCCCGTCTTCGGCTCCATGATAATCACACTTCCGGTGCGCGCACCATATTTGATTACCCCCTCCTTAATTCTTGTGCAAGCTTCATATTGGATTGAACGATCAATCGTTAAGATAATATCACTACCATTCTGAGCCTGTAACACTTCGCGGTCATCAACAATTACCACCTTGCCATTAGCCGATCGTTCCGCCCTCATAAACCCAGCTATACCAGTTAACTCTTCATTGAAAAACCCTTCCAGGCCATAATGCCCCACTTGACCATCGTCAGTATTTGATACATAACCGGTTATATGCGAACTCATATTACCACTTGGATAAAAGCGATAACTCTCCATAACATGTTCGATGCCAGTAATATTCAGATCGGTAATTAATTTTAAATTATCTTCATCAACTTTGCGCTTAATCAATTCATAAAGATCGTTTTTCTTTGACAATCTTTCCGTATATTTTTTCAAAATTACATCACGACGCCATTCGATTTCCAGCTCTTTTTTAATTAGCTTGAATTCAGCCAATCGATTGTAATACTTCGCGTCTGCCAATTTAGCCACCAAGTCAGGGTTTATATAATTAGACGATGATGCAATTACAAATTCAATAGTTGAAGTAGCCTCAGCAAAAAGCGGATCACTGCTTAGAAAAATCGCCACCTCCTTTTCCACATCCTCCTTATCCAAAATGTCATACAATTTTCCAGCCACCGTAGCTGGATCATCAACAATGTCGGCCGGCACGGCAAAAATTGTTGCGAACTCCTTATTAATCGCCAATGGATACAAACCATCAAAATCAGTATTTTTCTCATCGGTCAAAAAAATCCGTCCTCGCATCGGCATTAATTTATTATATACTTGATGCTGCACAGAGGCCATCTTTGTATACAAATCATGCTTTATTACTTGCAAATCAAACAAGCGATAAATAATCCCCGCCGCCAATAAAAAAACAATCGCCAAAACAATTTTCTGACGATTCTCTTTTTTCACAAAATCGGTGTTCTTTTTTTTCCCGTTCAAGGCGGATCCGCCTCGGGCTGACTTTCGATTCAACATATCATCAACAAAAACTTAAAAATATTTATTTCATAGCCACTGCCCCATCATTAACCTCAATATAATCAATCTTATCAACTTTAACCAATTTCATTTCTTGGGCTCTTTTTTCAACATTGCTCAAGGCACTTAATTTAGTTATTTCCAATTCCAAGCTCTTATTTTCTTCTGTCAACTTAAAGACCTTTGCCTTCTGACTGTTCAAAACAAAGCCTTTGATTGATAAATCATTAACATTCATCACAAAATAGACGGCATTAAATATTATAAAAAATATAATAACTTTATTCAAGAGCTTCACATAATCCAAATAATCTCTCTTTTTATTTTGTGGCCGACCTTCAAATTCTTCTTGAAAAGTATTTTTTGTAAGTTGATAGTTTTGTTTTTGTGTTTGTGTCATTTTTTTTATTTTTAAATTTTTATTTTTTTTATATTTTCTCAATGACCCGCATTTTTGCACTCCTAGCTCTCGGATTATTTTTAATCTCGGCCTCAGTTGGTGGTATCACTTTTTTGTTGATAATTTTTATTTTTTTCTCATGATTACAACTGCACATCATTTGCTTTGAATCACAGATACAATCCTGACTTTCTTGCTTAAAATAGTCCTTTACAATTCGGTCCTCTAAACTGTGGTATGAAATCACCACGCAACGTCCACCTTCAGCTAGGGCCTCAATCGCTTGCGGCAAAACTTCGGTCAAACTTTCCAATTCTTCATTCGTGGCAATCCGCAAAGCTTGAAATGTTCGCGTCGCAAAGTGAATTTTGGCATTCTGTAATTTTGGCGGAATCGCTTTTTTTATTATCTCCACTAATTGTCCGGTAGTTTCAATTGGTTTTTTTCTTCGTGCCATTGTTATCAACTTCGCAATCCGTCTTGCAAATGGCTCTTCACCGTAGTCTTTTAAAATTTTTTCAATATGTTCAATACGCCATTTATTCACAATCCGACTCGTCCGTTTATTCATCTCGCCATCATCAGTCGTCTCAAACGCCATATCTAGCGGCGTATCATATTTGAAAGAAATTCCCCGATTCCGGTCGTCGAGTTGAGCACTAGACAAACCCAAATCGAATACAATTCCATCAATTTTTTTGTTTTTAAATTCGGTATTTTCATCCAAAATTTTTGCTAAATTTCTAAAATTATCTTTCACGATAATAACATTTTTTAATTTTTCCTTTTTTAGCCTAGCTTCAGCATTCTTAATAGCCAAACTATCTAAATCAGTTGCTAGCACTCGTCCCTTGCTGCCCACCAATGAAGCAATTCTCGTTGTATAACCGGCGCCGCCCAAGGTGCAGTCCACATAAAAACCGCCTAATTTTATATTAAGATTCTCGATAGCCTCCTCAAGCATTACTGGTATGTGTTTATATTCCATTCAATTAATACAGACAATAAATAATTCTATACTCTCCCTCTCCTGGACAGGAGAGGGTCGGGGTGAGGTTGTAGCCATTCCCACTAAACAATATTTACAAATTATCCAAAGTTCTAAGTAAAAAAACGCAAAGTATCTGAGATACAATGCGTTTTAATTACAATACAAGGGCACGAGCTCTTTCAAAGATAACCATGTGTAGATCTTTGTTATCTACTAATGGGGCTTTGATAACGCGCACTCTCAATTGTTCAGAATTAGCAGCATGGGGGTTGCACTTAATTCTAATTGTCATTTAATTTGTCATCCAAACATAAATCAATGAATCATGTTTGTAATTTTTATTTTTATTTTTTGTTTTTAAGTTTTAGACTCCTAATTCTCCCATTGCCTCAGCAATTTCCGTACTTTCAGACTCAGCTCCAGTTTTGTATTTATTCCATTGCTCTTCATCCCAAATTTCCAAACGGTCATAAAGACCGGCAATGATAGTTTTTTTATCTAAATTAGCAAAACTTCTTAAATATTCCGGTAAAGTAATTCGTCCCTGATTATCAAAATCAACATCCATTGCACCAGCTAACATTAGCCGAGAAAAAGCTCTAGCCTTGGCCTGACTAACTGGCAAATCAGCTAACTTTTTCGCTATTTTTTCCCATGAATCCTTAGAATACAAAAAAAGACAATTGTCCAGGCCCCTGGTCACAACTGCTCCGCTTTCCAATATCTGTCGAAATTTAGCCGGAATAGCCATTCTTCCCTTGCTATCCAAATTGTGTTTGTATTCTCCAATAAACATTCGCGTAAAATTAATTCCTCATTTAGACCCAGGAGAAGTTTGAAAAAGTCTTTTTTCAAACCCCTTCTTCGCCTTAACTTTTGTTTTTTAACCTAGGTTATGAATCTAAGCTATTTGATTTTTGTTTTTGTTTTTATTTTACGATAGTTCGCCATCTCCTTGGTGTAGGCGGACTTTTTGATGTTTATTTTTGTTTTTTGTTTTTTATAAAGTTACGCACACGACAAGCATGGTAATTTTAATCCCTGATCTAGATTTAGACACAGGAGAAGACTAATCTTACCGTGTGGCGGTAAGCTTGGTCCCCTTCTTCGCCTTAACTTTTGTTTTGAGTCAGTTTATTTTATAAGCCCTGACCGACTTGGCCCATGTTTTAAAATGATGGGACTTTATTTATCTTCACCCGCCGTAGCGGATTATTTTTCCTTTTTTACCATTCACCTCAATTCACCACTTCTCACCTTTATGATTTAAGTATACACCACAAATCACCAAAAGTCAATCATCATGCCCCACTAATTATTTACTTAAAGCTAGCGAAAGACAAATAAAAAAAGGCCAACTGTTAACAAGTTGGCCTTTTGAGCAAAAAATAGTTATACCCTGTTATCAACATTTAATCCACAACACCCTAAAACTTAGGTTATATTTGGCTCCCGACTATAGGCGGGCTTAATTACATCAAATTCATTATTCGTTTCTGTCTTCTCATCACTAATAGAAAAAACTGGCACGCCCAAGGCATAGCCAAGCGCATTTGCTGTCACCACGCCGATGCGCAAAGAAGTAAATCCCTCACCCCTGTTAGCCACGCTTATTTTATTAATACCTGATAATTTCTTATGATTTTTAAGCAATAATTCATCAATTAAAGGCAATAATTTTTCCGCCTGTGTAAATTTAGACTCAACCGCCATTTTATCAATAAAAATCTCGCCATCTTTGAGAGAAAGCGAGATTTTATTATTTTCAGCAGTATTGATTATTAAATGCATTTTTTATTTTTTATATAACACTTCAATCTCCCTTACGATATTGCCCCAATTATAATTATTTGCCACTATTGATTTTAACTTCAAAGCATTTTCTTGCAAAACAGCTTCATCCATCAATAAAACGGCTCGTAATTTCAAGGTCAGATCATCAACTTTTTTATTGGCAAAAACAAATCCGACACTATTAACAATCTCAACATTCTCTAGTATATCACTAACCAATACCGGTCGTCCATATGACATCGCCTCGAGCAAGGCAATTGATAAACCTTCTGACTCAGATGGTTGCACAAAAAGAAATGCATTAGAAAATAATTCCTGCAAAATTTCACCAGATTGATTACCGGTAAAAATAATATTCGGGTTATTTCCTGCCAAGTCCTTTAATTCATGAACATAATCATCAGTAAAAGCACCATCACCAACAATTACCAATTTCTTCTTTGTATCAATTTGTTTATAGGCATCTATTAAATATTGGATACCCTTATGTCGAACCAAACGGGAAATTGTGACGATATAATTACCACTTTCCAGTCCCCATTTCTTAATCAGATCAGCCTCTTTCTGAGCCATTACCTCTACACCGTTAGGAATATAAGTAGTTGTTTTACCGTATTTTTCTGCTGCATAGCTGGTCAAACTCCTTGAAACTGTTATGGTCTTGTCCGGCACAGTACAAATCATCCACTCGCCCATGTGTAAGAAAAACTTAGCCAGGGAACCCCATTTTTGATGATTATAACATTGGGAATGGAAAGTCGCCACCAATCGAGTGCGCGGTTTAAAAACTTTAATCATCCAAGTCAGCAAAGATGGTCCGATAGAATGAAAATGAACAACATCAGCCTTTTGACGAAAAATAACATCCAAACAAGCCAAAAAGGTGTGGCTAATCGCATCCAAGTGCTTAGTCGCAATACTTGGAAGGCTAATTAGTTCTACACCTTTGTAGCTTTTTAATTTATCTGAAGTGTACTTTTTTCGAGTATAGACAGTCACCTCATGGCCGTCGCGAACCAAGCGTGTTGCTAAATCTTCAACATGTTTTTCAACGCCACCATAGGTAGCTGGTATTCCTTTTTGACCAATAAATATTATCCTCATATATTAGGCCTATTAACAAAAATATGTTAAGAGTTATTATCGAATGTTAATCGAGGTGCTATAAGTTAATTTTGAAGCCTTGCCAGTTGCCTTAATATCAGCTCTTTTTGGCAAAGATCCCGGAACGGTGATATTGGTCTTAAAACGACCATTGCTATCTGCATTAGTTAAGAAAGATTTACCCAAAATAGTTACCGTAATCTCCTCATTATAAGCAAAGCCGGTTCCGCTTACCAATACTGGCATATTTACCAATGCATCAGTTTTATCCAATCGTATTAATAATGGTTCCTCAATAAAGGCTACATCAGATTCTTCAATCGCGTCAACTGAGCCCAAAACTTTTAAATTACTATCCATGACGATGATATTGCTATTATTGAAAACAACTAATTTTTCACCTTTGTCGGTTGCTACCACGTTCAAGCCCATTGCCCAACCGCCTTTCTTGCCATTTGCATTCGTTGTGTATGCCCATTTCACTTGATCTAAATTTGATTTGTTCAATTTGATTACACCTAAACCGTCAGTCATGTATACATGGGCGCTGTTTTGAACAGCATCAACATCGTAACCACTGTTAGAAATATGCTTGTAGGTATCAGTTACAGTTCCGTTAGTTGCAACCTGAACCAATTTTTCATCATCAGCCACAAATAATTTATTTAACTTATCATCAAAGTATGATTTTCGAAAATGATTATCAGTAATTTTTAAATTTAATTTAGAAGCGTAATTACGAACTACGGTATCAAAAATACTTACTGAGGTAGTACCGATGTTGAAAATATAATCACCTTCATTGCTAATACCCACATTGTATGAACGAGTATTTAAAACCTTGAAACCATCAATGTTTTGCAAGTTATAATTCCACAACTTTGTTTCTTTAGTGCCAACAGTCATCAATCTGCCATCATATTTCTTGATACCAATATACCAATCACCATTATTCTCCACCACCTGTTTAACAAATACCGGCACATTGATATTAGAAATATCATATTTACTCATCTTTTTTCCTTCAGCTGTATAAACAAAAGCTTTACCGCCCTCATTAGTTAAGGCGAAATCATAAATTCTCTTTGTCGCTGAACGTGGCAAAAGAGCTGCACTTGATTTAATCACTGCTCCTCTTTGAATAGCATTATTGCTAAATGAGAATAATTCCAATACACCATCATTGTTCATAGAACCGAAAATAACTTTTCCATTAGCATAAACGGCGTCGCCGGAATAATAAGGTTTAATTTGCCCTTCAGCTCTAAATGCAATATACACAACAGATATTACAAATATTGAAGCTGATAAAATTGCGTATTTTGTTATCTTTTTCATATTTTTTGCTTGCTTAATATTTATATATTTTAATAAATTATTTTAAAATGCTTTCAAGTCGTTGGCGGTTACATTAAGGATATCACCATACACGTACCCTCTTAGATTTTCGTTGTTATTAACCTTAACTAATTTTCCGCCCATCACCATATACAATTCTCTATTATCCAAACTTAACAAAGCGCCGTCTTCGTATTTCTTTTTAACAACAACTTTTGTAGCCTTAGTAACCGTCTTTTTTGTAGTTACTTTTGGAATATTTTTTACCACAGGCACTGGTTGCGTCTTAGCAATGGCTGGTGCTACCTTATTGTTCATGTTTTTGATAATGGCAAAAGTGGTAAAATGATTAGTTTGGAAAGTAACCGAATCAGTTGCTGGGTCAAATTTTGCCCCTGGCACCAATGTCCATTGTTGATTAGCGGCATTGAACCAATATACACCTAAACCGGAAACATCGTTTGGCAAATTCGGCATTGCAATTGTCACCGTGATATTGTCTCCAAAATTGGTAACCATTCGGTTGTCAGCGTCGCGAGCTGTCAGATTGAAAACACTATTGCCAAGCACAAAGGAACCGTTGATACCGCCGATAATTCTACCGACACTTACTGTGCTCATTTGTAATCTAAATGAAATATTGTTATTTGCCACACTTTGAGGAGCATTAATGGTAACTTTTTCACCATGACCAAAAGTATTGGAAATGATTGCATTGCCACTAGGGGTAAAAACTTGCTCAGGAGTACTGATGCCCAACAATGACAAAACTGCCGGTGGAATGTATGGAGTAGGTGCTGGTGCAAAATAACCACCACCGCCATAACCAAAAGCGATCTTGATGCCGTAATATCTACCGGTGCCAAAAAAACCGGAAATCATAATGATCGCTGAAATAAAAATTGCCCATCGCATTGTCTGCTTTTTCATATATTTTACTTTATTATTAAACAAATTATTAATATCTTAATAGTGATAAATTAAGGTATTATTTGAAGTCATTAAATCTTAGGCGCTAATTTTAAAAATGTCAAGTGGTTTTGTCTATAGATGACTATAAAATTTGACGAATCGAGGATTTTGTATTCTAAATAATCATTAGCCAATAATTCATCGCTTATTAACAGGTATTTTACCCCCCTGTCAAATAATTGTTGCACTGCTTGATCGGGGTTAATCTCAGTGTTTAGTAATATTTTCTCAATCTCGGCATTTTCTAGATTATTAGTCTGACTGAAAATGCCACCAATCTCCATATTCTCTCCCTGAAGCACCTCTTTATCAAAAAAAGCCCTGGCTGGATTGGCCGTAATCAAATTATTATTGAAATCCAGGGATAAATATTGATGCCAAGGCAAATACAAAACTTTAAACTCACTCTTATCTTGATTCAAGATTTCATTCACCTCATACCAGCTTTGCGGATAGTCAACCGGTTGCAATTGCCGCGCAAAACCACCAACCATGGGATAGGTATATAAAATTGGCAATAAGAAAATTGCCCACAAGATTTGTTCGCTGAATTTATTTTTCTTTTCCTGCCAATAATCCATAATCGCCACTAAGGCAAAACCACCAAAATAGGCATAAGCCAAAACCAACCAAGCGCTAAATTTTTGCGTGTCCCGAAAACCGCGCCAAAAACCAATATGCTCAAAAAGCCAGAGATTAAGATTTTTAAAAATCGTATCACCGATGCCGACTGAAAAAATAAAAGCTACCAGCGCCAAGAGCAAATAAAAAATCCCCAACCCTCTCGCCTCTTTATTTTTCAAGCTCGCCCGTACGCCAATCAACAAAAAGATTGCCAACACCATCGCCACAGTCAACCAAAAAAGAAAATGATCTTTCGGCCACAACCAATACCCCGCCCAATTCTCACGCTCCCCCCAAAAACCATACAACGCCAAAACATTCAAGCTCGTTCCTAGATACACATCACCAGCCGTCTTGAATGCCTCCCAATTGGCTCCGGAAAAAGTATTCACAACCGATTGCCCGCGGTGCAAAAGATAAGGCACCAGCCAATAAGCACTCGCAATCAAAAAAGACACACCGGAGATGGCTGAGATTTTTAACAAACTAATAAATTTATTTTTATTACTCCGTGAGTAGCTGATTAATTTTATCAAGATTGTAACACAAACAAGCAAGCCAGCCATGATCACAAAATGCGTTGAGAATAAACCGATTGCAAACAACCAAGCAAACAACCAAGCCCCAGAACGCCATTCTGGATTATTGTAAAATTGCACAAGATAAAAAGTTAGTGGCGGCAAAAAGGCGTAGGCAAAAAGATGTGTCCAATGCCCCGCCAAAAAGCGCTCATAGACAAAAGGATTAAGCGTGTAAAAAAGTGCTGCCCAATAATTGGCGTAGTGCTTCCTTGGAACAGAAATAAATAACAAGGATATGTAGCCGATAACGAAAAATAAAGTTAGTAAAATTATCTTTTGAATAATCCAGCCTGTAAAAACAAAATTCAAAAGATGCAATAAATATCTCACTGGATAAGTATTATAAAAAGCCCCATCAGTAATCAACAATTTTATTTTCGGCGCAAAGATCATGTCCAAAGTTAAAATATAGCCAGGCAAAAGCATCTGCCATAAAATCAGGATTGCTAGTCCTAGAAAAATGAAAATATTTTTATCGATTTTTTGTAATAATTTCATATTATTTAAACCAAATTTTTTTTAACATATTTGCGCGCCTTTGTTCAAGTTTATATTCCACAATTTGCAAAACAACCATTATTACCAAAAAATAATAAGCATAAATTGCTACCAGCTCCGCCCAATCATTTTTTTTGAAATAAATTAAAAACGGACAAGCGGCCAGCAATATTATAGCCACAAAAGCGATAGCTCGATTATCCCACTGATAAACCAAAAACAATAAAAACAATAACCACATCAAAGCCACTGACAATCCACCAAAAAAATAAATTACAATCGAAATCAACAACACAAACAAACCGCGCCATTTCCTATTAATAAAATCTGTCACGATTAACATGGAAGCTTTACGAAAATAGAAAGACAGCATTCTTAATAAATGCCGGAAATCTGGTATTTTAATAATTATCTCAATGTCCTTCTCCATTTTATTTTTAATAAATCGTAAATTAAATAAACAACGCTGCCAAGCACAACCAAGCTACTTATCAGCAAACCAAAATAAAACCAACGCTGTGGCCAAAATTCAACAACTATATTTATATCATACGAACCATTATTATTTTTAACACAAGCACTGTTGTCGCGACAAAAATTCGGCACATCTACATACCATGTATTTAAAAATCCGTCTAACTTATAATGATATTTATTTTCCACCTTATTTGGTCTAACGAATGGCGACCACTGCCCCCAAAAACCATGCACATTCTTATCATTCGCCTCCATCTGCCATTGCGCATGATAACCCTCATTCATGGTGATAAAAAATGGCTGTGTTGCGGATTTTATATAAATCAACTTTTTAACTTGATTCACTGATTCATAACCAATACTCTTCGGATAATTAGTTTTTTTTATAGCATCACTCAATAAATAAAGATTCTCATTAACAAAAATGTATCTGTTGTCTTTTTTTTCATTGCCGAGAAGAATCACCCCGCCATTGACAAACTCATCAACTCTTACGAAGTTCTCAAAATTATAACTTTTGTCAAAAACCAACAAATAATCAAAATTCCTTAACGCCACCTTACTGACATTACTTGATGAAACTGACTTAACCTGGACATTATCCGAGCTTAATATTTGTTTCAGCTCTAAATAAGCATCTTTGTTATTTTTTGAAAAACTCTGATATCTTTCACCCTCAATAACTAAGAAACTTTTTTTATAAAACTCGTCACTTAAAAGTCTGCTGAAATTTTCAACATGTCTTGGTATTAATAACTTTCTGGTCACGTCAAAGCATACATAGAAGTTAATAAAAACCATCAATACGATAATTATGATGACGTACCCCCTGTAAAACTTCTTGCTCTGGCTGTATATAAAACTGGATGCAATTGCCAACATCGACGAAATTAGCATCGGCTCGTATAATTGCCACTTCAATGGTGACCGAAACGACCATCCGCCGGGCAAAGATATAATTTTTTTAATAATCCAATCAATATGTAAGAATGTTCCAGTTGATAAAAGAACTAGCAATAAAAAAAATAGAAGTGACATTACAAATACTACCCGATGTTGCTGATTGCTTTTTTTATTCGCCAACAAAAATGGAGAAAAAATCACGATATACAAAAAAAAGATTGAAAAAAAATACAAACCAGCAGTGTGCTGACTAAAAAAATCAAAGTCTTTAAATACATTTTTTGTCAATGAAAGAGAAGTTAGGATATTGTCAGCATTGGCAATATCAACCAACTCGAAATAATTAATCTCCTCGCCGCTAACAACATTCAAAATCGCCCCTTTGTCAATCGTGCCAACTGATATTAGCGGGATAAGAAAATAAAAATTCAGGCAAATTCCGACAAAAACGAAAAGAAAAAACTTTTTTATATTTTTAAACAAAAAATCCACATTTCTCATTAGTAGAAAAATAAAATAAACGCCACCAACGAGAATATTAACGATAAATGTGAACGGATGTATAAAAGAGGCATTGAGGACAAAAAAAGAAAGCAATAAGAATCTAAAATCTTTTTTCGCGTAAAAATTTCTAATTAATGTTAATATCAATGGCAACAAAGACGCCGCAAGCACGAGCCCCATCTTGGCGCTATTGCCCAAAAAAATTGGATTAAACACAAAGAATAACGAAGATATAACAATCACCGACTTTCTTTTAATATCCAAAAAAGAGCTTAAAAAATAATAAAACGAAAAGAAGCCAACGACCAAACAAAAAATAATATAAAAATAGGAAACAACAATATTGTTAGACGAATAGAAAACTAGTAAATTAGGTATTCTAATGAGCAGCCTAATAATACTATCCAAATTTAAAGCACTCTTGTTAAAAGACCACAGAAAAAAATGCTCATTGAAATAATCAACAAACTCAAATGGAAAAACGAAGTCGCCATTGGATAAAAAACTATTATAGTTCATATTAATAATTATCAACAAAACTTTGCAAATCTTGAAGGGTTAGTTGGTTAATGTTGTAGTATTTTTTAACATTCAAAATCTTAAAAAGCTCAAAATTTTTATTATCATAGCCAACTGGCAAGAATTTTACACCAGCCAAGTGTGCCACAAGTTGCCCATGAAACTGCGGGGAAATGATCAGCAAATCATCTCTGTGTTTCTTAAAAAAATAATATAAAGCCACAGGGTTGTATTCATAATCAGCAATAAAAACATTATGGCACTCGTTTCTTATTTCATTCATCGCAACAATTCCGTCCTCATAAACACTACCAGCCTCCAACAACATCAAAACAAAATACAGACCATTATTTTTTTTAATCAACTCTTTAATTAGTTTCTGATATTTATTTTGATGTTTTTTTTGAAATCTTCTGATTGTTATAAATACTGTCTTGCTGTTTATATTAAATTTATTTTCCAATTTCAATAAATCATCAGTATAATCATCCCTGCTAAGACCTGGTAATAAGAAAGCGATATCTTGATCGAGATATGTCTCTCGACAAATGTTCTTAAAATTGTTAAACGTCTCTGCGTCCCTTGCAATAATTAAATTACTAGACTTTCCAACCAGAAAAGCTGCCAAATTACCAATCCGCGTTGTTGATTTATAGTATCCAATACCAACCAAGTACACCTTTTTCAGAAAAATAGATCGAGCAAAAAAAATCAATAAACTCAAGACAAAAACATTTCGATTAAAGTCCAGGCCCCAAATTCCGCCCCCACCAATAACAATGTTTCTCGATTTTACAAACTCATAAATAAAATTCAATTTAGACCGAATGTCGACCACTTTAATTCCTTCGACTCTTTTATGGTAATTATCAAAAGACACATACGACAAATACATAACCTTCACATCTTTAAAATTACCTTTTTTCAAGAAATGCAAAAGAACCTCTAACAGCAATTCATCGCCAAAATTACCACCGCCATAATAACCAATCAGCAGCGAATTGTCCAAATTTGTATTTTTTAAGAATTCTTCAATTTTCATTTTAAAATTATCAATAAATGTCTAGTCGATGCACTGATTTAGTCGCTCGCAATTTTCAATTAATTCATACATAGTCTTAACCTCTATTTTACCCTCGTTTCTTTTCTGGGCAACATACTCAATCACGCGCTGAAAGTTTTCGGGAGAATAGTCCAAAACGGTTCCGCTGCCAATCTTATGAAAATTCAAATGAACATATTGTTTATCTTCAATAGCCTTATCAACCCAACCAATAATCGCTTCTGGCTTGTTAGCAAAAGCCCCGCTTCTAGAAATATGATATCTATCAAAAGGAATGTTATTGATACCTTTTTGACTATCAGTACTGGAATGAATATATGGCCTTATCAAATCAAGCTCACGATCGTTGATAGAATTTTGTGGCGGACAAAACTCGTCAGCGCCTTTAGTCCACCCGTTAGAAATAAGCAACAACCTCTCACCTTTTACCAGATTAACAACTTCTACATCTGATCTTCCAGTCAAATTCCAGTGCAACTTTGTGTGATTTGAGATACTCCAACCACTATCATACATTTCCTGCAATTGCTCTTTTGTCATTTTCCCAGGCTGCCCAATAAAACCACCGATGTTATAATTAGTGCCTTTTAGTCCAAGGGCCTTCATTCTCTTAAAAGCTTCGTTATAAATAGAAACATCATCGTCATCAAAAACAATTGTTACAATTGCCTTTTTAGATGACTCTATTTTGGCCTTTCGCCAAAAATAACCACCGGTGGCTACGCCTATAGCCAGCGCAAAAATCATCACAGTAATTAAAAGTGTCCTTTTTTTGAATGTTATTTTTATTGTTTTCATTATAAAATTATTTTATTAAATTAATATACTCAATGAAATCCCGATAACTTTTCTCAAAATTTATCTCCTTGCTCCACTTCAAACCATTCAACCGCAGTTGCTGATATTTAATTTTATCACTTAATATCTCAACAACGCTTGCCGCCATATCAACCGAATTATTCTCATCACAAATCATCCCTGTCTCATCATACTTCACACAATCCCGCAAACCATCGACGTCATAGACTACCGCAGGTATACCTTGACTATTCGCCTCAGTCACAATCAGTCCCCAACCCTCTTTCACCGAGGTCACACAAATAACGTGTGATTTTTGCATCAATTCAATCTTTTTTTCCAAACTCACCTTTCCTAAATATTTAATCGAATCGCGATGAGGACTAGTTGTGATCTTGTTTAAAACTTTTTGCCCATATTTATTATCAGCCGAACCGGCAATTACTAATTCCAAATCAGAAATTTTTTGTTTAGCAATCTCAAAGGCTTTAACAATGTCCAAAGTTCGCTTCATGGAACGCAACGCTCCAAAGGCAAGTATGGTTGGCTTGGGAAATTTCACGATACTATCCAGATTTTCTATCGGTTTAATTTCTATGCCCTCACTAATAATCTCAATGTTTTCTTTTTTAAAACCAAATCGTAATAAATCATTCTTTGTGCTTTCGGAAACGGTAATCACTCGCCGGTCACGCAATAGCCATAAATAAATCGGTTCCAGTAAATAACCAATCAAGCTTAATGGAAAAAACATTTCATAGAACCAGATTTGGCGGCACAGTTGATGCACGAACAAGATATTTCGCTCGCGGACATAGAATTTCGCCATAAACGGAATCGTATTCACCTCATCAATTACTACATCTGCCCAGCCTTGGAAATTTCGGCGATAATATCGCCACGCTGCGAAATAGACTGTCCATCTATTCCCTAGCCTAACAATTTTATAACCGTCAATAATTTCCTCTGGCAAACACTTATCAAAACCGGCTACTAAAAAAATCACCTCATGTCCATCACCAGCCAAGCGCTTTGCCAATTCGTCATTAACAATCTCAGCCCCGCCAGCCAAAGGATTTTTTTTGTCTTTCCAAGTAAACCACAGTATCTTCATCTTATTTAAAATTATTATTTCTAACTACATACATCGGTCGCCCCATCACCTCGCTTTGAATATTACCAATATACAAAGCAATCAATCCAAGACAAGCCAGGATGATGCCAACCAAAAACAAAATAATCAACGCCAAAATAGCCGTGCCGGAAAAATGAAAGCCCAGAGGATCGCTCAAAACATATTTATTCAAAAACACAAAAAGCCCCAAAGGACCTGAGGTTAAAATAATGGCAATTCCTAAATAACCGGCAAATCGTAAGGGAAACAAACTGTGGGTTACAAAAGTCGAAGTGGATAATTTAAATAGTTTTACAAAATTATAAGAAGCTTCACCATTAGTTCTTTCATTAGCCTCGAAATAAATAAAATCAGTTTTAAAACCCAGCCAATCCAAAAGACCGCGAGTAATTCGATTGTGTTCGCTAAATTTATTAAATTCATTAATAATTTTACGGTCGATTAGACGAAAGTCAGTCGAATTGCGAATCATTTTCGTTTCACCAATCAGATTCATAAACTTATTAAACACAATCGAACCGATTTTCTTAACGAAACCTTCGCCATTATTTTTCTTGCGAATTCCAATCACCGTTTCCGCCCCCGCTTCCCATTTTTGTAAAAATTCCGGAATCAATTCCACTGGATGTTGCAAGTCAGCATCAATCATAATCGCCGCCGCACCCTTGGCGCTGTGAATCCCAGCCGAGGTCGCCATCTCCTTGCCGAAGTTTCTCGAGAAATCAATAAACTTAACTGCCTTATCCTTCGCGACTAAAATATCAATCTCGGCCTGCGTATTATCACGACTACCATCATTCACAAAAATAATCTCACAGCGATATTTACTGCCCTTGAAAATATATTTGATTTCACGATAAATAATCGGCACATTCTGTGCTTCGTTATAAACCGGGATGATGATGGAAATCAGTTTAGCCATATTATTTTTCTTCTTTGCGAATCTCGACGTAGAGCAGAGACAAAAGCGCAGTTAAAACGAAAACTCCTCCGAAAATAAAATTATTTATAACACTCATGATCGTGTCGTGATTAAATAATGTCAAAATTAACACAAACAACGGCGCGAGAAGAGATGGGAATATTATTTGCTTATTTCTCAAAGCGAAGAAATATACAAATATCAGATTAACGATTGACGCTAAAAAGGATAAAATTCCTAATTTAAACAAATATTTGCTAAATAAAAGATACTTGCTGCCAATAAGTAATCCCACGACCATATCATAAAACAGGTAAAATGTCAATAAAGTTGCTCCGCCTAACCCGATGGTTAATAATAAACCCTTGGATAATGTTTTCAAATTGTCCTTCTTGCTTTTATCAATTTTTACTGCCGACAAAAGCACCATAGAAATAGACGCCGTTAAAAAGAAAATAATTCGCCCAACAGTGGCAATGCCACTATACAAACCTGCCTCATTGGCGCTAAAAAAATATTTTACCAATACGACGTCAAAGGTGTATAAAAAAGTGACCGCAAAAGAGCTTATCAAGATTGATAAGCCATACCATAATTCTTTTTTAATCCGACCATCAATTTGAATGTGTTTACCAGCATTCAATTTTAATTGTTGTCGCGTTTTCAAAAAAACATAATAAAATGCTAAAACCTGCGCCAACAACAAACCAAATATCGCACCAAACGACGACCAACCTATGTAAACAAAAATTACAGCAAAGATTAAGCGCCCCAAGGATACAATCGCTCCCGAAACAGAGATTTCCAAAAATTTATTCAAACCCTGCAAGACTGCCAGGCGAACATTAAAGGCCATAGACCAGGACACGATAACGGCTAAAGCGATAAAAGGCCAATCCGAGTGGAAATTTAATTCTCGTCGCAAATGCCCGCTAAATACAATCATTAAAAACGAGAATAATAATACCGCGTATAAAGATAACTTCCCAAGCATCAAAACCACCTCTTCTTGATTATCACCCTCTTCTTTATTGGCGGTAATATTCACAATTACATTCTTGATTACACCACCCAAAACACCGGTCAACATAAACAAAGAAATAATTACCTGCACTTCACCAAAGTCTGCCACATTCATCATCCGTCCTAAGACCGGATGATACAAATAGTTCAAAAAGGCTACCATTACAGAGCCAACAAATAGGACAATATTATTTTTTACAAACTCATCTCTGAGCACTCGCTTAATCATTAATTTTATATTGTCATTCTGGAAGAAGCGAAGCGATTGATAGAATCTTCCGCTGTTTAAATATTTTTAAACATTTGAAGATCCTATCGCTCCGCTCCAGGATGACAGAATTATATACTATTCTTTTATAATTATCTTTTTGATTAACTCCATATACTTCCCAAAATAAATATCAGCACTAAACCGCTTCGAATCAAGCCAGGCTTGATGGCCAATCATTGTTAAATCATTATTTTGTAAATCATCAATTTTTAACGCTAAATCATCGGTATCATTCATTCGAAACAAAAAACCGTTCTCCTTGTCTTCGATTATCTCCGGAATCCCACCCACGCGTGAAGCAATAATCACCTTGCCCATGGCCACGGCTTCCAAAATATTCATCGGCATATTTTCATACCATACTGACGGCACCACAATCGCCTTTGCCTTTCTAATTAAATTATTCAATTCATCGCCACTTTTTTCACCAACAAATTCCACCCGAGTGCCTAATTTAAAATTCTTAATCGCCAATTGAAAATCCTCTTTTTCCGGACCATCACCAGCAATTTTTAATTTCACATCATCAACATCATGCATTGCATCCAATAGAACATTCACGCCCTTCTCCTTGGACAAGCGCCCAAAATACAACAGATAATCCCCTGTCGCTTCGGCTGAACTATCAGACATCATCTCGGTAAAATTTTCAATCACTTCAATTCGCGCACCATCAACTCCAAATTCAATGAATTTATTTTTGATAAAATAACTAGGTGCAATAAACTTATCAATCTTTTCATAGGACTGCAAAACATCGCGATGTAAATACGCTTCCAGCGCGCCTAGCAAACTTTTTTCGTGGGAATTCTTAATACAACTTCCCGAAAAACAATTATAATACTTCCCGCCCTTACACTTCTCACAAATCTCACCCTTGTTAAATAGTTGATAATTCGGACAAATCACTTTGTAATCATGCAAAGTCAACACCATCGGAATCTTGTGTTTTTTCAAGGTGTGAATTATCGAGGGCGATAACTGGTGATAAATATTATGCAAATGCGCCACCTCCGGCTTTTCTTGCTTGATCAATTTTGCCAATTTACGATTCGCATCAAAGTTATATAAAAATTTAAATATATTGCTCAAAAAACTTTTAGAATAATTAATTTCTCCAATAAAAAAATCTGCATAAACACTCGGCCGATTACGTCTGTCATTCATAGAAAACTCCACCACTTCGTGTCCGTTTTGACGCAACAAATCCGAGACCGCAAAAAAATGCCGTTCACTGCCACCCTTTAAGTAAAAAAATTTGTTGATTTGTAAGATTTTCATATCTTTTTCCGTCATCCCCGTCCCCAGTCAAGCTGAGGATAAACCTCCGGCGGGGATCCAGGTACCTCGTAGATTGTTTTCAATATAAGGAGAATTAAAATTTACGAAGTGTTATTTATGATTAATATTTTTATTAAATTTGTCTCTATAATTATACATCCATCATCTGTGGCGCCTGGATTCCCGCCTTCGCGGGAATGACGAATGAATAAAATTTATTTCTCAATATCCAAAAAATCGCCCTTGCCCAATGTTTTTTAATCGCTGGACGCGCCGTACAAATCATCCACCCCTCCGTTACCGTTGCTGGCGCACTGATGATGAATTTATTTTTGATTGTCCCAATTTTATTACTAGAAATATCGCTCGGATAAACATCACAATTCGGATCAATAAAAATACTCGACTGACCAGAATAATCAGGCAAGATTCTTTTGCCTGTCTTTATATATTGAATCATGCCATAAGTATAATAAGCACGTGCCCATTTCTTCGGATTCCAGGTTTTTAGCTCCTCACCTATCAACCATTCGAGTTGTTCGATTATTTCATTCTTCTTATCAACCTTATTTTCCTGACTAAAAAAATTCTCCGACGAATGCACCAAAGACAAACTCAACTCGACACCCAGCTCGCGCGACAACTCATAAACCTTCCGTAATTCTTGATAGTTGTAATCTGCGATCGTAAAACCGATTTTAATTTTCTTTACACCCATTTTTTTCAATTCTGCAATCGTCGCCATTGACTTATTAAAACCATTTTCAATTCGGCGCACTTGATTATGTACCTCCTCCAGTCCATCAATGGAAACCGCTACACCAATCTCCGGATCAATCTTTAAGATCTTTTCCATTTGCGTCACAATTAAAGCAGTCGCAAAACCATTGGTCGAAATAATAATATTCACATCAGAACAACACTCCTTCGCTTTGCTCACAAAATCCGGCAAATCGGCACGCAAAAATGGCTCTCCACCAGAAATATTCAAATCAACCAGACTTTTCGGCAATGCCAAAAAATCCTCCGCTTGCATTGCGGGCATTTCTTTCTTTTTCCAAATACCGCACATAATGCACTGCGAATTACATTGGTAAGTAATCGCGATAACCGCATCAACTGGCTTTAATATTGACTTTTTCATACATTTATACTAAGCTATTTTATTAACCTTACAATCTAGCATAAATAATCAAAGATGTCAAATCGAACTACGCAACTAAAAATATTCCTTATTGCTAATTTATTTTTAATATTAGCCATTAATTTCATACAAATGGAGGCGGTTTTTTTGCTGTCCTTGATTCTAGTCTACTATATTCTAATTTTCACCTTCATTAACCAAAAAATCGGCTTATTCCTAATAATCCTCTTTAGGCCCTGTTTGGACATTTTTACTAGCGAACAGGTCATTTCTTTCACCAAAATACCCCTCAACATAACCTCGGTTATCGGCTCTATTAGCATAATATTAGCTATAATTTTGATATACAAAAATAAAGCCCAAAGACCGCCACTTTTTACTGTTTGGCTTCTTTTTTTGGGAATCAGTCTCGTGTCACTGATTTTTTCTTTTGATAAAATTATCAGCTTAAAAGAACTTGCCAGACTGCTTAGTATTTTCCTTATTTACCTTAGTTCTTTTTATCTCATCAAAAAAAACAAAGACTTTGTCCTATTAGTAAAGATTATTATATTTTCTGCCGTTATCCCTGGCTCTTTAGCCATCTATCAATATTTTACCAACACCGGCCTTAGCGTTCCTTTGGAAAATATATATAATCGCATCTATGGCACATTCTCGCATCCCAATCTATTCGCTTATTACCTAATCATCCCGATTACTTTATCTATTTTAATATTCCTAATCGGCAAAAAAGAAAAGATTGTTAATATTTTAATCTTATCTTTGTCCCTTTTCTTCATCCTACTTCTAGGACTAACATTTACCCGTGGCGCTTGGCTCGCCTTCATAATAATTGTTCTTATTATCGGCATCATACAATATCGGATTTTACTTTTAACCGCTTTCATCATTTTCTTCCTATCATATCTATTCATTCCACCGATACATTCTAGAATCAATGACCTACACAATGCCAAAAAAGGCAACTCTATTGAATGGCGGCAAACTCTTTGGCGCGATGCGCTAAGCTACATCAAAGACAAACCTGTCATTGGCTACGGCGTAGGCACAGCTAATAAAATTATCCTAGAGAAAAGAGGCGAACGAATGGGCTCATCTGATCCGCATAATGACTATCTAAAAATCTCAATCGAAAATGGTCTGTTGGGATTAGCTAGCTATCTCATTTTAATCATTTCTACTTTATTCTATTTAATCAAAGACTATTTCAAAACTGAACAGCTAAAACTAAAAACAGTGAATCTGACTGTGTTCGCCTTGTTCTTTGCATTAATAACAATGAGCTTTGCCGACAACATTATCCGCAACACCGCTCTACAATGGACACTTTGGTCACTCATTGGTGGCCTAATGGGCATGAATCACTTTAAAAATACCAAAAATAGAATTGAAAAAATAATTGACAAACAATAAATTTGAGCGTAAAGTGCGAGTACTTAATTCATTAACCTTAAAAAGTATGAAAAAGATCAAAATCCTCGGCTTGCTCTTTGCCAGCCTCTTTGCCTTCCCCGTCAGTGCTTACAGCTATCCAGTTGGTGACTGTAGTTGTTTCTGTCCAACAAGTGGATACAGTAATGACGTTGCTGGCAGTTATTTACCAATAAAGAATAACAATTTCTACAACCGCCTCAAGGGTCGTATCATCGTCACCCCCCAAGGCCACGGCGAAGCTTATTACGTTTCCGCCACTGAGAAAAAAGTTTATTACCTCGGCGACAATTCTCAAGCCCTGCGCGTAATGCAAGGTCTAGGTACTGGCACTAACAGCGCCACCCTCCAAAAAGTTTCCACTGGCTACGGTAAACTTACCGGCTACGATACTGACCGCGACGGTCTACCAGACAATTTCGAATCTCTCATCGGTACCAACCCCGGCACTTTCAACACCGACGGCGACCGTTACAGCGACAAAACCGAAATCGATAATAACTACGATCCAACCGTTGGCAATGGTAAAAAATTAACGATGCCAGCAAATCTAAAAGGTCGCATCTTCCTCCAAGTCGACCGCGACGGCGAAGCCTGGTATATGAATCCAGTCGATGAGAAGAAATATTGGGTGAATACGCAGGATGATATGAGCAATTTGATTAAGAAATTTGGATTGGGGGTGTCGAATTATAATTTTACTTTATTAGTGAAATAAATATAAATATCAAAAATAAAAAGAGCTCTGCGGTTTGCGCGGAGCTCTTTTGTTATATCTCGTAAAATTTATTTAATTCACTAAAATTTTTAAATTATCTTCTTCATATTTTTCAACCAAAGTGGTCAACACGTCCAATTCATCGCCCTTATTAGTTCCTAGTTTGGCACTCCATAATCCCTCAATTCTACATAGGGTATCGTGATAATCCTTTTTAGTCTTAATCAGCTGTACGTTCATATATTTTTTACATCTATTATGCTATATTCGGTTCATGTGTATAATATACGGTTTTGAATAAATATAATAAGAAGTTTGCCAATGCACTCTCCCTCGCCCCGCCGGGAGAGGGTCGGGGTGAGGGAGCATTACTTAATTTCGCCTCCTCATATTTACCGATACTGCATTGTCTTTTAAATTTAAAATTATCCAATTGTCTATCCCTAATTCTTTCCCACAATATTAGTTCGCAAGTATTTGGTTGCCGTCTTAAAATTTTACGAATATTTTTTTGTTGTGGTTAATTATATAATTTTTCCATAAAATTATCTTCGCACGCTCTACCTCACCCCGACCCTCTCCTACAGAGGAGAGGGAGGCCGACACCCATCTTTTGTGTTAATAATTTTATTTCAAGTATTTGCCCAATATAAAACTGAAAATAGCTATTAATAAATTAATTGTTATTTGATCTTTTGGTTCCGTCAGAGTCTCTCCGTGAGGACTCTGACGAGTTTAGTGCCGAGTATATTATTTTATTTCAAAACACTCTTCGACGCCCCCTCACCCCGACCCTCTCCCGCCGGGGCGAGGGAGATTACTATTACTCATTATTTATTTCTTATCCCGACAAACTCTCACAAACTCCACAAACAAAGGGTGTGGATCTAGTGGTCTGGAAATATATTCTGGATGGAATTGAGTGCCAATAAAGAATGGGTGATTGGTGATTTCGATGGCTTCGACAATCTTGCCATCTGGCGAAGTGCCGGCGATGGTTAGGCCGTTCTTTTCTAGAGTTTCGCGGTATTCGTTATTGAATTCATAACGATGACGATGACGTTCGCTAATGATATTGGTTTTGCCAAATTTCTTGGCATAAGCCTTAGCCAAGTGAGTGCCCGGTGTAATCTTACATGGCCAACCGCCAAGGCGGATAGTGCCACCGTATTGTTTCTTGGCTAATAATTCTTTTTGTTCTGGCATGATGTGAATTACTGGATATGGTGTTTTTGGATTTGCCTCTTCGGTGTTCGCGTCTTTCATTTTGCAAGCATTGCGGGCGAATTCGATTACCGCCATTTGCATGCCGTAACAAAGTCCGAAGTATGGCTTTTTGTTCACACGACAGAACTCAATCGCCTTCATTTTGCCTTCACTGCCACGACCGCCCCAACCTTGCGGAACGATAATGCCGTCGTATTTTTTCAAACTCTTAGTGCCTTGTTTTTCAATATCTTCCGCACTAATCCAATCCAATTTTGGTTTCACGTTATTAGCCGTACAAGCATGCTTAATAGCTTCGATTACAGAAATGTATGAATCAGACAAAGAGAAGTCGCCCGTCGCGAAATATTTACCCACAATGCCGATATATACTTCTTTCTTCGCCGCCTTGCTTTTCTTCACCATTTCAGCCCATTTTTTCAAATCTTTTTTCTTTGATTTCAAATTAAAATTCTTCAAAATCATATCACCCAAGCCATCATTTTCAAAATTCACTGGCACATCGTAAATTGACTCAACATCTGGCGCTGAAATAACATTCTTTGGCTGTACATTGCAATGAATCGCAATTTTCTTGCGACGTGGCTCATCGATATGTACGCGTGAACGCGCCACGATAAAATCCGGTTGAATACCAGCCGCGTTCAAACTACGCACTGCGTGTTGTGTTGGCTTTGTCTTCATCTCGCCCACTTTCGCCGGGATAGGCAAATAAGACACAATCACAAACTGGACATTTTCCGGCTCCTCAAAGTGCATAAAACGCGCCGCTTCAAGGAATAATAAATTTTCATACTCGCCCACTGTGCCACCAATCTCAATCACCATAATATCCGCACCAGTCTTATCGACAGCCTTGCGAATACGATCTCTAATTTCCATTGGCACGTGTGGCACGACTTGCACGCACTTGCCTTTATATTCTAAATTTCTTTCTTTCTGAATAACCGTCTGGTAGACACGACCAGTGGTCATGTAATTTTCTCGGTAAATATTTGTATTTAAAAATCTTTCGTAATTTCCAATATCTTGGTCGGTTTCATCACCATCCTCGGTCACAAAAACTTCGCCATGTTCAATCGGGTTCATTGTTCCCGCATCAACATTGATATAAGGATCAGCCTTGATAGCGCTCACCTTATAACCGCGGGATTGCAAAATTGCACCAATTGAAGCCGTGGTAACCCCCTTGCCAACACCGCTCATTACACCACCGACCACAAAAATATATTTTGTGTTTTTCTTAACTTGTTTTTTGGCTTGTTTTTTGTTTGGCATAAAAAAAATATCGAAATTGCACGTCATCCCCGCGAAGGCGGGGATCCAGGTACCTCGAATAACGATTTTAGATATATTAAAAAATTTTTAATAAAATATTAAATTTAATCTTCTTTTATATAGATTTCTATAATTAAACACGCCCTCGTGGTGGAGCCTGGATTCCCGCCGGAGGTTTATCCTCAGCTTGACTGGGGACGGGAATGACGAAAGAAATCTTATTTCTTTTTCTTGCTTTTGCTTTCTCTTTTTTTCTTAGCAACTGGCGCTTTCTTTTTTGCCTCAACCTTCGAGCTCATCTCATTGATAGTTTGCTTGTTATAAATCTTGGCAAAGCCTTGTGGAATCAAAAAATTCACAGCATAACCATCAGCCATTTCTTTAATTTCTCCTTTTTTTGCAACTTTTTGCAATTCTTTTACGAATATTACTTTCATAGTTTTTACTTGCCACGCCATAGCCTTAGTGACGGCGGGTATTTATTAATTAAATTATTATTTCTTAACTGGTGCCTTTACTGGTGCTGCCTTCGGCGTGGTTGTTGCTTGTGCTGGCGTAAGCACGGCTGGTGTCGAGGTCGCATCATCCTTAAATTCTACTCCGTTCAAAATATCCAAAGCACGATCAAGTTGCGGATCCTTACCCTCATTAAAATCTTCAACCGTAAAATTAATATTTCGATCAGGTTCGATACCAAGCTCATTAATACTGCGTCCTTTTGGCGTTAACCACTTTGCAATCGTAATCTTAATTGACGAACCGTCTTTTAGCTCATTCAAGGTCTGCACCGATCCCTTACCAAACGTCTTAGCGCCCAAAAGTGTTGCCTTGCCATAATCTTGCAATGCCCCAGACACAATCTCTGACGCAGAAGCACTACCCTCGTTCACCAAAACAACTGTCTTGTAACCCTTCAAAAGCGCTCGTCCACGAGACATGTGATCATTCTTTTTGGAATCAGAAAACTTCTCCGACACAATCACACCCTTATCTACCCACTTGCTCGCCATATCAATCGCTGTCTCCAAATAACCGCCTGGGTTATTACGTAAATCCAAAATAATACCTCTTGGATTTTTTTGAATAACGTCGGCAACTGCTTTGTTGAACAAATCATCAGTATCATTATTAAAGCTACTAACCTTTATTACATAAATACCATCCTTACGCATTTCTGTGCGCACGCTCTTGACCACAATCTTGCCACGTTTAATCACATAATCCTTCACACCCGCTTGACCAATCCGACCGATTGTTAATGTTACTTCCGTATCCTTGGCTCCACGAATCTTGCTCACCGCCATATCAATAGACATCCCCGCCGTTGACTCCTTGTTAATAAACAAAATCTTGTCCCCAGCCTTCAAGCCCGCTTTCTCTGCTGGCATATCCGGCAAAGGTGCAACCACTGTTAAAATATCATCTTTAATGCCAATCTCAGCGCCAATTCCTTCAAAAGTTCCAGCTAAGTCATCACTAAATTCCTTAGAAACTTTTGGATCCATAAACACAGTGTAAGGATCACCCACGGCTGCAACCATTCCCTTTAAAGCGCCATAAAACAAAGTCTTATCAGTAATCTTGTCCTGGTCAACATAATTTACGTGCAAAGAATCCCACACCTCCCAAAATAGCTTAAAATCAACATCCTGCGTCAAAACACCGGTCGTTGGCTCACTATATTGACCTAGTAATTTCCCAGCATAAACAGCCTGAATCTTAGCAAAATCACCCATCAACTCCTTTTTGCCAGCAAAATAAACCCCCAATTCAAAAGTAATTAACAATAATACTATTGAACCGATAAATTTGATCGCAAAAATAAACCTATCATGCCTTTTCAAGTCTTTTTCTTCAGTCATTTTATTAAAAAATTAGCCATTTTTCAAGCTAACAGAATTATGTAAATTAGATGTGTTTATTTTAGCACAAAGAGAACAACTATGACAAGTTACCCTAAAACTTGAAAAATAATACCAATAAGCTATACTAATTATACAAATAAACCCTCCTTCGCTAAAGTTACGTCTGGCGAAGAAATAATTAAAATAAATAAGTATATTATGTCAAAATTCATAATCCAAGGCGGTCACAAGTTGAGTGGCAGTATTGATGTTAAAGGGGCCAAAAATGCGGCTTTAAAGATTATTCCAGCTACCATTTTATCTAGTGAGAAAATAACCATCAAAAATTTACCCGATATTGAGGATATAAAGATGTCTTTGAGTCTTTTGGAGGATTTGGGGGCGAAAATTACTCGAAATGGTGATGTTGTTGAAATTGAGACCAAAGATATCAATAAATTTGAGCTCAATCCCCTTTTTGCTAATAAGTTCCGCGCTTCGATTATGTTTGTCGGTCCCTTGTTGGCACGCTTCAACGAGGTAAAATTTCCACACCCAGGTGGCTGCGTTATTGGTGCTGGCGGACGACCAATTGATATTTTTGTTGACGGCTTCAAGGCGCTTGGCGTTGAAATCGACGAAACGGAAAATTATTACGAATTAAAAACCAAAGGCTTAAAGGGTTGTGAATATTTTTTCAACGTTGTCAGTGTAACCGGCACCGAGGAGATTATGATGACCGCTGTCCTTGCTGACGGCGTGACTGTTTTGAAAAATTGCGCCATGGAACCGGAAATCAAGGCCTTAGCTGATTATCTCAATGAATGCGGCGCCAAGATTGAAGGCGCAGGCACACCAAACATGACCATCACTGGCGTTGAAAAAATCGGCGCTGGCACTTTCACCGTTATTCCTGATCGTATTGAAACCGGCTCCTTCGCCGTCATGGCCGCTGTAACTAATTCTGAACTTACTATTAATAAATGTAATCCAGAACATGTTGAAATACTTTTAAACATTTTCAAAAAAATCGGTATCAACTTCGAAGTTGGCACTGACTACATCAAAATGTTGCCAAGTAAAAATTTCAAACCTTACAATATAAAAACTCACGAATATCCTGGCTTCCCAACCGACTTACAGTCCCCTTTCACATTATTAATGACGCAGGCTCAAGGCTCATCCATGGTTCATGAAACTATCTACGACCGTCGCCTTCTCTTTGTTGATTTACTTTCCCAGATGGGCGCCAACATTATCATGTGTGATCCACATCGAGTCGTAGTCAACGGCCCAACCCAACTTTATGGCAAAAAAATGACCAGCCCTGACCTTCGTGCCGGCATCACCCTAGTTATCGCAGGTCTTATTGCAAAAGGCAAAACCGAGATTGATAATATTTATCAAATTGATCGCGGTTATGAAAATATAGACGCTCGCTTAAGAGCGTTAGGCGCCAAAATTGAGCGCGTAGACTAAATACCTCGTCATTCCCGCGAAAGCGGGAATCCAGGTGCCACGAATAATGAATTTAGATATAGAGACTTATTTATAATTATATTTTGAATTTAACTCACACTCTTTCGAAATAATTTTTTACCTTTAATTTTATTAACTCCTGGATCCCCGGGTTATAAAAGTCAAAGACTTTTTGTATAGTCAGGAGTTTATGCTCCATGACACAAGCCCGAGGATGACGGAAATAAATCAATATGATATCTTTACGCCGTCGTTTATTTTACACCACATTCTTGATAATATTTTTTATCATCACACCCCTATTATTCATGTATGCCATGGGCTATTCATTTAGTAATGGTTTTAAGCTACAAAAAACAGGCATCTTGGTCATCGCCTCCGAACCAAAATATGCCAAGATTTATTTGAACGGCGAATTACAGCAAGATTTCATAAAGAAGCTTTACAAAAAAGATGACTACAAAACTACACCACAAAAAATAAAAAATCTAATTCCCGGCGAATATAATATTAAGTTAGAACTCGACGGTTACTGGCCTTGGGAAAAGAAACTTGCCATTTGGCCAGGTCAATCCACCTTTGCCGAAGACGTGAAGCTCTTTAAAAAAGATGCACCAGTATCATTATTGAGCGGTGAACAAAACATTTCCATCAATAATAACAAAAGCAATATCCTGGCTTGGAATAAAAAAGAAGCTACCTTGATAAATCCAATAACCAATGAAATAAAGAAGATTGATATCGCTACATCAACATTGCCAGAGAATAAAAATGTGATTTGGTCCCCAAGTTCGAATAAGGCACTTTTGGACAATTTTTTAATTGATGAAAATAATCAAATCAGCGACCTAAGAACCAAAACCGACAAACAAGCTAAAAATTTTCAATGGGATAATTATTCTGACCGCTATGTTTATTACATTAATAGCGCAGGCCTAAATAGATATCAAACCGATGATAAAACCACCACCAAAATCATCAGCAGCGCAGCTATTAGTAACTATTTCGCCCAAAAGGATACTATCTACTTCTTAATCAATGAAAAAGAATCAACCATCCTTAATATTTTTGACACTCAAAAAAATAAAATCACTGGCAAGATAAACCTACCACTTTCAAACTATTCCTTCATTAACCGAGAGCAAAAATTACTAAACATACTGGATAATAAATACAACATCCTCTATCTTATTGACGTCAATTCTTCAATTAAACAACTAAAAGATTCGTTAAGCAATATCTCCCCAAAAAATCAGTGGATTAGCGACACACAGCTAATCTACGCCAACGACTTTGAAATATGGATGTATGACCTCGATTCATCCCGAAAAAAATTAATTACCAGAATAAGCAAGAAGATTACCGACATCGCTTGGTTGCCAACCAATGGACACATCTTATTCTCCACCAACAACAATATCAACGTTATCGAACTCGACGATCGCGAGAAATACAACATCACCAAACTCCTTGAGGCAAACCAAATAAAAAATCCAGCCTTGAACAAAACTGGTGATACACTATTTTTCTACGCCGACCTTAATGACGAAAAAGGCGTTTACAAATTGTCAATCAACTAAATACCAATCAGCTTCCCAAAAAGAAAAGCCTCGGTTTTACGCCGAGGCTTTATTTTTACCTTAGTCAATATTTTTTTTCCAGGGCAGTATTTGAACTACTTTTCTTGTGCCAATATCAACTACTTTCAGTCTGTTCTCTGCATACAACTGTACACATTTCCGATAAAGCGCCCACTCTGCCTTAAGACCTCTTTCCTTAAACATTTCAAGAGTGTCACCAGGATGAATGCTCACTGTCTGTTGACCGATTATCGGACCGGTGTCTTCGCCATAATCGACGAAATGAACCGTGCACCCACCGACTTTACAGCCATAACGAAAAGTATCGCCATAGCCGTCTGTGCCGGGAAATGCTGGCAAAAGAGCTGGATGAATATTCATAATTCGCGGTTTTTCTGAATCCTTGTTTATCTCGTCAATGATAAATGACGACATGTTCCGCATGTATCCAGCCAAAACCAAAAGATCAAATTCATACTTCTTAATATTGTCTAACAACACCTCTTCTGCCATAATTCTATTTAACATCCATGATTGACGCTCACTATTGGATATTCTAGACGACGGGATTATCCCACAACTTTTAGAAATGGTGTCATTCAGAACAGAGTACCCAAACAAAGTACTGGGTCGTTCATTCTTAAATTCACGATAATCAACCACGAAAGACGGAATGCCGTGTTTTGTCGCCCTTTCAAGACCATAAACATCTGGCTTATCAGAACCAACAAAAACGACTTCACCGTCAATTTGGCCACTCTCACAAGCGTCAATTATTGCCTGCAAATTTGAACCTCCACCGGAAATCAAAACACCAATTCTCAATCTCTTTTTTACCATGGCTTTCTCCTCCTCGGAAAATTATTGGTTTATTTTCTGTAAAATATAAAAAATTATAAATGAACAATAAAAAAATTAACTAAACATGATATTACTCATATTTAGTTAATTACATAAAACCTACATTAAATTATACAAAAAGTCAATCCTATAAACTTTCCCCAACCTTCTTGATATACTCCCGCAAATCCGCTCCAATCTCCTCATTCTTCATGCCCAAGGTAATCGTTGCCTTAATAAAATTAAACTTATCACCTGTATCCAACCACTCACCCTCCAATTTTTTTCCGTACAACGGTTGTTTGTTTTCCAACATAATATCAAAAGCATCGGCCAAGCGAATCTCGCCTGATTTGCCGGCTTGCATTGTGCCCAAAACATCAAACACCTCTGGTGTGATCACATAGATTCCCACTGCAGCTAAATTCGAAGGTGCTTCTTCTGGTTTTGGTTTTTCCACAAATTTCTTAATCTCATAAACATCGTCACCAACATCAACTCCATCAATCACGCCAAACTTCCCTATCTTCGCATTCTCTACCTCAGAAAGACCAACCACGGAGCCACCGTATTTTTCATAAGTCTCGATAACCTGCTGGGCTGGTGATTTTAGATCATAGTCATACAAGGTGTCACCAAACATTACTAAGACTGGTTCATTATTCACCAAGTGCGCCGCACAACTCAAAGCATGACCATCGCCAAGGGGCATCGGTTGACGCACATAAGAAAACTTCGCCATGTCACTAATCTCGCGCACTTTTTGCAATAAATCATGTTTATTTTTCTCCACCAAAGTATGTTCCAATTCGAAAGAATGATCAAAGTGATCCTCAATCGAACGTTTGCCACGACCAGTGACAAAGATTATCTCTTCGATACCTGCCGCCACCACTTGCTCGACTAAATATTGAATTACCGGCTTATCAACTACCGACAACATCTCTTTTGGTTGCGCCTTTGTGGCTGGCAAAAATCTGGTTCCGAATCCCGCTACCGGGAAAATTGCTTTTTTTATTTTCATCATATATTTTTCATCCGTCATCCCCGCGAAGGCGGGGATCCAGGTACCTCGCAGATTGTTTTCAGGATAAGGAGAATTAAAATTTACGAAGTATTATTTATTATCAATATTTATATTAAGATTAGTCTCTATAATTATGTACTCAAGGTCTGTAGCGCCTGGATTCCCGCCTTCGCGGGAATGACGTAGGAATATAATTAATTTTTAAATCCCCACTTCCAAGTGTATTTCAACCACGAAGCAATATGCCAACGCGTGGTTCTGTTTGTAAAAAACTTATACCAAGCCGTCTGCGCGCTTTGGCGCGCATGATTATGAATTATTTTTACCTCCGGATTATAAACAACCTTATAGTCTTTTTGCCAGAAGCGCCGACACAAATCCGTATCTTCAAAATACAGAAAAAACAAATCATCAAAATAACCAATCTCATCCAAGGCGCTCTTGCGACAAAATAAAAATGATCCCAACAACCAATCAACCTCTCGAATCGTCTGATGATTAAAATCTTTCATCAAAAAATTATCAACATCCTTTTGCGCCCAAGGTAATTTGCCCAAAGGTGTGCGCCGATAAAGCGGAGTCAAAAAAGAATGCCAACGATAACAAGAGTCCTGAATCGATTGATCTGGATTCAACTGCATTGGTCCCACCACTCCAACCTCTTTATTTGCCTCCATATAGGCATAAAGTTTTTGAAAAGTATCATACTGTGCCAAGGTGTCTGGATTCATTATCACTACATAATCACCCACTGCTTGTTTAATACCAGCATTATTACCTGCTCCCATACCCAAATTAGCGCCATTCTGGATAAATTTGACCTCTGGATTCTGCCACGCCAAAATCTCCCCCAAGGCATCGTCGGAGTTATTATCAGTCACAATCACCTCGTGAGTCAATCCACTCCAATCAGCCTCACTAATTGACTTCAAACAACTCATCACAAAACCTTTTTGTTTGTAGTTTAATATTACGATACTTATATTTGTCATATACAATAATTTATTCCCTCTCCTAGCCAGGAGAGGGTTAGGGTGAGGTAGTTTTCGGGCGAGGGAGAATAACACCTCTCTCTACCAAAAAATAATAAATTTAACCACCTTCCAATAAAAATCAAATACCGGATTCATAATTCGCAATTTCCAATCATCGATTTCTTGATACCAAATCCGCCCCGTAAATATCCCAATAATATCAGCATCCCTAACTTGGCGTATTTTTTGTGACTCGCGTCTCGCTTTATACAAATAAACCCACGTTCGCGGTGTCAAAAAATACTTCCAGACTTTTCTTTTCTCTTTCCACCAACCAGACTTCAAGGAAAATAAAATCAAGCCAATTTCCATCACCAAAAAGGCTGGGAAAATTAGAATTAAGGTTAAGATATGATAGTTTTTTAAAATCGCCACAATGCGATTGCGGTCCATCCAATAATATTTAGCAATCGAACGGCTGAATTCATATTTATGATACACAACCGCCTCATTTGCCAACAAACAGGAATAGCCCGCCAACCAGACACGCCAGCCCAAATCCTGATCCTCATTATACATCCAAAATTCCTCATCATAAAAACCAATCGTATTCAAGACTTCACGACTAAACATTACTGCCGCCCCTGAAGGATAGCAAATTGGCGCTGTTTTTATTTCACCAACCTTTGCAGTTTTGACATTGTCATTATAACCAACCGAATAACCAAAACCCAAAAAGTGCGTTGCGTTGCCAAGACTATTGATCTTATTCGTTTCCGGATGCAACATCAAACGCGCTTGCACCGCCCCGGCCTTTTTATCATTCTCAAAAATATTTACAATCGTGCTGATAACTGATTTATCCGCAATCGTATCCATATTCAAGCAAAATATAAAATCAAAGCCCTGCGCCAAGGCAATCTTTATCGCATCATTATTCCCCTTAGAAAAACCATCATTATTTTTATTCAGAATCAACTCCGCCTCCGGGACAGTCTGCGCCAAATAACCGAAGCTCTCCGCACTCGTCTCATTGTCTACGATAAAGGTCTTAATTTCGCCAGAATAGTCCTGCGCTCGCACTCCGGCAATACAATCCACCAAAAACCGCTTGGCATATTCCTTATAATTTATTAAAATAATCGCTACTTTTTTATTTTCCATAGTTTAAATATTATAACATTTTTATTTTTTTTAGGCTAGAAATATGTCAATATCACAAAAAAAAGAGTCATCAACAAAATTGTCAATGACTCATAATAATTTTCAACCAGGACTAACTATCGCTTTTCCTCGTTAACCACCAACATCCTCATGTCAATGCGCTTCAAGTCGGGCGCCGACAAGATAAATGCGTTTCCGTCCAATGGCTTGGTCTTACAACCGAAATCAATCGTCACCAGGGACTTGTTTTTGGCATAATTCTTTTTCAAGATTACCAATTTGAAGCCGGGGGAAAGGCGATAAAAACTTACGCCATCGCGATTCACCCACAAATCAAACGCCCCTGTCTTTTTATCAAAGACGACTTTCTTAACTTCGAAGACCGTATTGGCACTTGCAACACCGGACGAAAAGGCAGACAACAACGCAACAAGTAGTACCGCGCACATTTTTTTCATCGCATCATCCTCTTTAAAATGATTAACATTGCCAATTAGGCAAATGATAAAAAAATGGCTGCACGTTTTGTAAACCGTGCAGCCAAACTGGTACTCGACTTTTTAGGCGGACATAGACTCGCCAACAGCACTCTGATGCTCACGAAATGTTTCCCAGCCCCGGTCAGTCAATCCGCCAAATGGTTCGTACTCCACACCGTGCTTCTGAAGCACATCCTCGATAGCCATTGTGCATCTGGAATAGAGCTGTGCCGTATCATCATTACAGCTCACATCTGGCAATAATCCACCCGCTAATGCAGCAGATAAAATCGTATACTTCTCGGCGACCCATTTAAGATCTTTCAAGTGCACATCAGCCGGCTTGACACTTTCCATCATCCAGCGAATAAGGCCCACGCCGTGATCGTTGGGATCATACGGCGCTTCACCCTTCCATTTATTCTCAGGAAGAAACGACTGTTTCATGATTTCATTATACCAGTCGTCGTAATCTCTCATCATCATGTCATCATTCAAGTATCCATGATTGTCAAAATCGTCAATTACACCGTCGCCGATCATGTTGCCGTGCTTATAGCCAACAACGTGCTCACCTCGCGCCTCATCGTAACGACGTGAAGCAAAAACATCGTGAACATCGGCATAGACCTCGGTGTCACCGGTCAACATCTCCGAAACTCCATCAACGATCACTCGTTTGCCGAGTTGACGATTTGCCTTACTGAAATTTCTCCGACAATTAGCAGCAATACACTTTGCCATGCTAGCCATAACCATGTCTCCTCTCGTGAGTTGATATTTTTTGGCGATAAAAACCGTTGTTTGCACTATAAATAATAAAAAGAACAATTGTATCAACATAGCACATATTCATACATTTGTCAATGCCAGGTCTAAATTATCACATAATTAGCCAAAAAAAGACAGAAAGTCTTAAAACTTCCCGTCTTTTATATATTTTTTCAATCATCCTTAATTCAAAATTCAATCCCGAGTACTCGGGACAAAATTATCACCCTAGTACATTCCCCCCATTCCAGGCATACCGCCACCCATTCCGGCAGCGCCATTATCTTTCGGTTCCGGATTATCAACAATCACTGCCTCGGTCGTCAAAAACATAATTGCTGCTGATGACGCGTGTTCAAGAGCTGAACGCACAACCTTGGTCGGGTCAATGATGCCAGCTTTGATCAAATCTTCAAAACGATCTTCGGCAGCGTTGTAACCGATATTTTTGTTGCCACTCATATTCTCACGAATGATGTTATAAAGAATCAATGAACCATCCTTGCCAGCGTTTTGTGCGATTTGTTTGATCGGCTCCAAGATTGCTTGGTCGATGATGCGCGCACCTGGATTGATATTTTTCTTTTCAGCAATTTCTTCGAAGGCATTTCCCGCAAGCGCAAGCGCAAGTCCGCCGCCTGGCACCACGCCTTCAGCTACGGCTGCACGCGTCGCGTTCAAGGCATCTTCAATACGGTCTTTCTTTTCTTTCATTTCACTCTCTGTTGCTGCGCCCACCTTGATGATCGCCACACCGCCGGCAATTTTTGCCAAGCGCTCTTGTAAACCTTCAATGTCATACTCTTTATTCGAATTGGCAAGTTCTCTCCTTATGTGATCAGCACGATTTTTAATTTCTTTTTCATCACCACGTCCTCCAATAATTGTCGTATTATCTTTGCCTGAAATCACTTTATCTGCCTGGCCTAAATCGGCAATTTCAACATCTTCTAATTTCAAACCAACCTCTTCGGAAATCATTTTACCACCAGTCAAGACTGCCAAGTCCCCTAACATCGCCTTGCGACGATCACCGAAGCCAGGAGCTTTAATGCCCAAGACGTTAAATGAGCCACGCAATTTATTCACCACCAAAGTTGACAACGCTTCACCTTCGATAGCGTCGGCGATAATCACCAACTCTTTGCGACCGCTCTGCGCCATTTTTTCTAACAACGGTAAAATCTCACCAATTGTCGAAATTTTCTTATCAGTCAAAAGCAAATACGCATTCGCATACTCCGCCTTCATTGTCTCAGGATTGGTCACCATATATGGCGACACATAACCCTTATCGAATTGCATACCTTCCACAACCACTTTTTCAACGCCAAAAGATTGACCCTCTTCAATCGTAATCACGCCGTCCTTGCCCACTGATTCCATTGCCTCAGCAATAATATTACCAATCTCTTTGTCATTTGCAGAAATCGAAGCCACTTGCGCAATCTCATCCTTAGTCGTAATCAACTTACTCATCTTCTTTAATTCCGCCACAATTGACTTCACTTTCTTTTCCATCTCAGTGCGAAGCTCAATCGGATCCACGCCCGCCGTTACCAATTTAATTCCCTCCGTAATCATCGCTTGCGCCAAAACAGTTGCCGTTGTAGTACCATCACCAGCAATGTCATTAGTCTTTGACGCGACTTCCTTGATCATTTCCGCACCTAGATTTTCAAATTTATCTTCCAAAGTAATTTCACGAGCCACCGACACGCCATCCTTGGTAATCGTCGGACCACCAAAGCCCTTATCAATCACCACATTCCGTCCCTTCGGACCCATAGTCACCTTGACCGCATTAGCCAATTTATCAACGCCACGCTTCAAAGCTGCGCGCGCTTCATCGTTATAGATTATTTGTTTGCTCATATATTTATATTTTAATTATTTAATATTCATTTATTATTCCCTCGCCTGGCCAGGAGAGGGTTAGGGTGAGGTGGTTTTCCGTGCACAAAATATTCTTTTTAAGCACAACACTCTTCCGACAACCCCTCACCCCGACCCTCTCCCGCCGGGGCGAGGGAGATTGTATATCCTCTTTTAATTAATTTATTACCGCCATGATATCTTCCTCCTTAACAACAAGCAAATCCTGTCCATCAATCTTAATCTCAGTAACGGGATAATTTTTAAAAACAACCACATCGCCAACCTTAACACACATTGGAATGCGCTCACCAGTCTTCGAAAACCTACCTTCGCCGATTGCTATCACCTCTCCTCGCTCCGGTCTTTCCTTGTCGATGGTTCCGGGCAAGACAATTCCAGAAGCCGTCATTTCATTTTCAACTACTGGTTTAACAACCACGTGATCATGTAATGGTTTTATGTTCATAGATTTTTTTGTTCTGTCATTCTGGAACGTAACGAAGTGCAGTGATAGAATCTTCCGCTTTGTACGTTTTATACGTAGTCGAAGATCCTATCGCTTCGCTCCAGGATGACAAATATATTCATAATTAAAATTTGATTTTTTCATTAGCACTTTAACCTTAAGAGTGCTAAATCTCTCTCCATTTTACCATTTTTAAAGCCGCTGTCAAGCATTTTTTTTAAATAAATTTCTCAAAAGTTATCCCCAACTTTCCCCACATTTAACCCACAGGTTATCAACATTAAGACCTAATTAAGATTTAATATTAGCCCTGCTTACTAATATTAGGTAAAAAATCGCCAAAAATACTTGACTTTTTCCGTAAATATGGTATAATAGATTTATATAAAAGTTGTTCTTTCATTATCATTCAACCAGCAGGAGGGATTATCATGACAACTATAAGTGGCAGACTTCTATTAAGCATAGTTCGAGTACTCAGAGTAAGTCGCTTCTACTCAAGAATGACACGATCTCAAAAATGGGATTGTATTCAAGATTATCATCGCTGCAATTACAATGCGGTGTGATATGAAAAAAAACAAACATAAAGGCAGAACACAAAAATAAAAACGTGTCCTGCTTTTTCCTATACGACGATAAATATATTTTCAAAAAATTTACATATAACAAAAGACACTCGATTGAGTGTCTTTTGTGTTATATAATATCTTGTGATTATTTCATTGCCTTCCAACGACGTGATGCCTTGGTTCTCGCCAACTCCTTCGCAATCGCCGCAGAGACATTGGCATACTTATCTTCAAATTTAGGATTCTTTCTCGCTTCTTCTGCACGTCGACGTGCCTCTTCAGCTCTCTCTTCATTAATCTCTTCCGCACGTTCCGCACTGTCTGCCAAAATCACCACCTTGTTGTGCAGGACTTCCACAAAGCCACCAGACACAGACATAATCTTTGTCTCACCAGCTTCATTCTTTAATTCAATAACTCCAGGCGCCAAAATAGAGACCAAGGGTATATGCTTTGGCAAAACGGTGATTTCTCCCTCTTTAGTTGGAACCGTTACTTGCGTAATCACATCCTTCATCACTGTTCGTTCTGGAGTTACGATTTCGAATTGTATTGTATTTGACATATTTTTTTTAAATTCTCCTCTTAAGTTCCCTCTCCTTGTCAGGAGAGGGTTAGGGTGAGGTAGTTTTCTGTGAAATGATCAGGATTTTTATTGGGGATTCTCTTCCGACAACCCCTCACCCCGACCCTCTCCCGCCGGGGCGAGGGAGCTTATCAATGCTCTTCGTCTTTATTATGCACCAACCTCTTCAATTCCGCCTTTCATATAGAAATCACCTTCACTCTTATCATCATGCTTGCCGTCCAAGATTTCACCAAAGCCCTTGATAGTGTCAGCCACCTTCACATATTTACCAGGATGACCGGTGAAAGTTTCCGCCACGTGAAATGGTTGTGACAAGAATCTTTGAATCTTACGCGCTCTAGTTACGATTAATTTATCTTCATCAGACAATTCCTCCATACCCAAAATAGCGATAATATCTTGCAAATCTTTATATTTCTGCAAAACTTTTTGCACGCCTTGAGCTACGCGATAATGTTCTTCGCCCACAATTTTCGGATCAAGAATAATAGATGATGAATCCAAAGGATCAACTGCCGGATAAATACCCAGCTCAGACAAACTTCTGTTCAATACCACAGTTGAATCAAGATGAGCGAAAGTTGTCGCTGGCGCTGGATCAGTCAAGTCGTCGGCTGGCACGTATACCGCTTGAATCGAAGTAATCGAACCCTTGGTAGTTGAAGTAATACGTTCTTGCAATTCACCCATTTCAGTTGCCAAAGTTGGTTGGTAACCAACCGCAGAAGGCATACGACCTAACAAGGTTGATACCTCGGAACCAGCTTGAGTGAAACGGAAAATATTATCAACGAAAAATAACACGTCTTGATTTTGTTCATCACGAAAGTATTCCGCCATCGACAAACCAGACAAGGCCACACGCGCACGCGCTCCAGGCGGTTCATTCATTTGACCGAAGACCATCGCTACTTTATCCAACACACCCGCGTCTTTCATTTCGTGATAAAGATCATTGCCCTCACGCGTTCTCTCGCCCACACCAGCAAATACCGAATAACCACCATGCGCTTTAGCAATGTTGTTAATAAATTCTTGAATAATAACTGTCTTACCTACGCCGGCACCACCAAACAAACCAACTTTACCACCTTTGGCAATCGGACAAATCAAGTCGATAACCTTGATACCAGTTTCCAAAATTTCAGTTTTGGTTGATTGCTCAGTAAAATCCGGAGCCTTGCGATGAATTTCGTATTTCTTATCAGTCTTCGGCGTGTCCTTGCCGTCAACGGCGTTGCCCAAGACATCAAAAATACGACCCAAAGTTTCGTTACCAACCGGCACGGAAATACCCTCGCCTGTTGCAACTACCTCGTCGTCTCTTTTTAAACCATCAGTTGTGCCCATCGCGATTGTTCTCACGACACCAAAACCAATGTGTTGTGCCACCTCCAAAACCAATTTACCATCCTTGGTCTTGATCTCCAAGGCATCATAAATCGCTGGCAACTCACCCTCAAAATGAACATCGACCACCGCGCCGATGACTTGCTTCACTCTGCCTGTTATTTTATTATTTTCACTCATACTATTTATATTTAATTTGTAATAATTTATTTACTAATCGCTCCCGCACCGGCGGCAATTTCCGCAATCTCATTGGTAATACTTGCCTGTCTTGCCTTATTGTAATACAATACCAATTCCTTATGCATGTCATCCGCTGCTTCTGTTGCCTTGTGCATCGCACTCATACGCGCACTATGCTCGGACGCATTCGACTCAAGCATGGCTTGGAATAATTGCACCTCAATCAAACGCGGAATCATATCATCCAAAACCTCACTCTCACTCGGTTCAAACGTAAACGCATGCGTATAAGTCTCATCATCGCTACCTAATAAATATTTATTTTCCTTGTCCTGAATATAGCTTTTATCCATACCGACACGCGTATCAACGCCCATGATACCAAGATACTCATCTTGAGAATCAATATCAACTGGCAATAGTTGCTTCACGCGCGGAATCTGGGTGCCGGCGCTAACGTAGTCAGTATAGGCCACGAATATTTTATCATAATCCCCTCTCAAAAAATCATCACGCACCATTGTCGCCAAAGGAATGACCTCATCAACACTAACAGCGACATCGGTTTTTTCAAATTCCGCTAAGACGTGATGTCGGTAACGCGTATAAATAGCTTGTCCTTTTTTACCAATGACCACAAAATCAGTTTTAATATCTTCACCATTAACTTGATGTTTTTTAATTGACTGATGAGCCTTACTCACAATCGCTGAGTTAAAACCACCACACAAACCACGATTTGAGCTCAGCAAAATAATCGCAACTTTGTTCACCTTTTCTCTCGGCGTCAATAAGGGATGATAAATATATTTCTTCTTGGCTTGCTTAGACAAATTCAAAACTGTTGTCCAACTCAAATTGGCATAAGTTCTTGTCTTAAGCACACCTTCAATTGCCTTGCGCATCTTGGACGCCGCCACCATTTCCATAGCGCGCGTAATCTTCTTAGTGCTAACAACTGATTTTATTCTTCTTTGAATTTCTTTGGTATTAGCCATATTACTATTTAACGATATAATCTAAAGTCCCTTTATAATCTTCAATTAATTTTTTCATTTTCTCTTCAACATCAGCGAACAACTCACCTTTCTCATCAATCATTTTACAAACACTAGCATCCATATCATCAATATAGGTCAACATGCCTTTTTCAAATTGCATAATCTTATTCACGGGCACGTTATCCATATAACCATTAATCAAAGCATAAAAAATAATCACTTGATGTGCGTGTGGAATCGGATTATACTGATCTTGTTTAAAGACTTCAATCAACCTTTCACCACGATTCAATTTCATTTTAGTTTCCTCATCCAAATCAGATCCGAACTGAGCAAAAGCAGCTAACTCACGATATTGCGCGGCTTGCAAACGAATCTTGCCTGCCACTTTCTTCATCGCCTTTGTTTGCGCGGCAGAGCCCACACGAGATACGGACAAACCGGCATTCACCGCTGGTCGCTTACCTTGATAAAATAAATCCGGTTCCAAATAAATCTGTCCATCAGTAATTGAAATTACGTTAGTTGGAATATAAGCAGACACGTCACCAGCTTGCGTTTCAATAATCGGTAAAGCTGTGATTGAACCACCACCAAAATCTTTGTTCAAACGGCAAGATCTTTCCAATAAACGAGAATGAAGATAAAACACATCACCAGGGTACGCTTCACGTCCTGGTGGTCGTTTCAAAAGCAAAGAAATTTCACGATAAGCCACAGCGTGCTTACTCAAATCATCATAAACAATTAACACATCTTCACCCTTGTCCAAGAAATATTCTGCCATCGCTGTTCCAGCGTAAGGAGCGATATATGATAATGACGCTGGGTCAGAAGCACCCGCCAATACGATAGTTGTATAATCCATTGCGCCACCTTCTTGTAATTTACCAACAATATTAGCAATCTTGGATTCCTTTTGTCCAATCGCCACATAAATACATTTCATATTCTGCCCTTTTTGATTAATAATAGTATCAATCGCAATCGCAGTCTTACCAATCTGTCTATCACCAATAATTAATTCACGTTGTCCACGTCCAATCGGAATCATCGAATCAATCGCCTTGATACCGGTTTGCACTGGCTGACTTACTGATTGACGAGTAATCACACCTGGTGCGATTTTTTCTACTGGATAATGTTTTTCACCAACAATCTCACCCTTACCATCCAAGGCTTGTCCCAAAGGATCAACTACGCGCCCAACCAAAGACTCACCTACTGGCACTTCCAAAATACGCTTCGTTGTCGCCGCCGCATCACCTTCCTTAATCATCAAAGAGTCGCCCAAAATAATTACACCTACACTGTCTTCTTCCAAATTCAAGGCTACACCAAAAACAGAACCATCTTTGGTTTTAAACTCAATCATCTCCGACATCATTACATCTGAGATACCGGTAACGCGCACGATACCATCTCCGACTTCAACCACACGGCCAATAGTCTGCTCTTTTACTCCCGACTTAAACTCGGTTATTTGATTTTTCAATTGTTCAACAATGAAATCTTTTGTTATAGACATAAACTTTATATTTAAAATTTTAAAATGTAATTTTATTTAACCATTTGCTCTTTTAAATTATGAATTCTTGTTCGCAAACTACCATCATAAACCATATCACCATTCTTAATGATGACGCCACCTAAAATATCCTTATCAACCTTCTCACGAATCACTACCTTGTCAGCATTTAATAACTTAATTGCATATTCGCTTAAAGCCTTCTTGGTTTCCTTATCCGTCTCTTGCGCTGTCGTCACATCAACAACAGTTATGCCATTCTCGCGATTCCAAGCTTTAGAAAAATACTTACCAATCAATTCTCCTCTTTTTAAATCCTTGTTCTCCGCCAAGATTTTCACGAAATTTTTAACATAAAGCTTCACCTCCGCTTCGCTCTTGTCCGCCGTCGCTTCATATAACGCCTGCGCGTATTTTTTTAGGGAAATTTTCATAACAATTTAAGTTCCCTCTCCTTGCCAGGAGAGGGTTAACGTAATCCTCGTCCGAACAATAATAAAGGGGACAGGGTGAGGTAGTTTTCCGTGCGCTATACAAGCGATTCACCACTGATTTTATTTTAATAAACTTTTTACTTACTATTCTCATCCGACCACCCCTCACCCCGACCCTCTCCCGCCGGGGCGAGGGAGTCTGCCAACACTGTTTGTTATCTTAACTAATGATTTTCTTAATAACTTCCTTGTCCTTCGCGATATCCATCTTCTCTTCCAAAATCTTCTCAATCGACAAGGCTACCAAATCTGCAATTTCTTTTTTAATTTCCTTAATCACGCGTGTCTTTTCTTCACGAACTGTTTCTTTTTCTTGATTAATAATCACACCAATCTCTTCTTTAGCCTTATTAACCATTTCTTGCTTGCGAATCTCAGATTCTTGACGCGCCTTTTCCAATAATTCACCAGCCTCTTTTCTGGCCTCCATGATTGTCTTTTGGTAATTCTCCTTTGTCTCAGCCAATTTAATATCAATATGCTTAGCATCGTTAATACTCTTCTCAATCTTTTCTGTTCGGTCTTTCATAGTTGCTATCAAAGGCTTCAAAGCAAAGAAATATAAAATACTAAAAACGATACCAAAATTTACCGCTTGGGCGATTAAGATTCTGACGTCGATGTGAAATGTTGAAATTAAACTTTCCATAAAATAATAGTTAATAATCTAGCCTCTCCGACCTAGAGTCGGAGTTCGTCAGATCACTAATTAGTTGATACCAAAAGCGATTACCAAAGCGTAAATAGCAATAGCTTCTGCAAACGCTGCTGCTAAAAGCATAGGCACCAAGATTTTTCCCGCTGCTTCTGGATTACGACCAATCGCTTCCATCGCTTTTGCGCCGATAAAACCAATAGCTAAGCCGGGTCCGATTGAACCAATACCAATGGCCATAGCCTTGGCAAACATTACATTTTCCATATTACTTGTTAAATTTCAGATTATTTTGACTAGTGTCAAAGTAATTTTGAAATTTTAGTTTATATTATATATTAATAATTTATTGTCATTCTGGAACGAAACGAAGTGCAGTGATAGAACCTTTCACTTTGTACGTTTTTTACGTAGTCGAAGATTCTATCGCTTCGCTCCAGAATGACAAGAAAATTAATGATCTTCTGATGTTGTGCTCATAGTCAAATATGCCAAAATCAACATAGCAAAAATTAACGCCTGAATTACACCAACAATTACCTCCATAAACATAAACGGAATCGGTAAACCAAAAGCCAGGATTGCTGCCATCGACGCCAATAAAACTTCACCAGCAAAAACATTTCCAAATAAACGGAAAGAAAGACTAGCTACTTTGGCAATTTCGCCCACAATTTCAATCAAGCCAACAAATACATGAATCGGATTTACAATCAACACGGTCGGATCTTTCATAACTTTCTTTGGAATATCCAAAATCGCTTTAATATTAACAAACTTATTCAAATAACGCCACCAACCCAAGGCCACCACACCAAAAATGTGACTCGCCACCACACCAATAATCGCTAAAGCTAAAGTTGTATTCAAGTCAGCAGTGCCACCTCTAAAAAAAGGCGCGAATACTTCGTGCCCATTTTCGGTAACCATTTTACCGATTGAACCAATGCCAGGCAACAAGCCCATCCAGTTGTTCAATAATATTAAAATAAAAAAACTAAATACAAACGGAAAAAACTGCAAAGACTTCTCTCGAGAACTAGTCACCGAGTCAAAAATCCCCAAAAACCCCTCAACCACCATTTCCATCACATTTTGCAAGCCAGTTGGCACTTCCTTTATTCTTTTTCTGATAAATAAGCCAAAAATCAACACAACCGCCACCACCATCCAAGTATTAATCATAGAATTAGTAATTGGAAAACCACCAACATTGGCAACTTCTTCAGCATAAAGAGTGTGTCCATGTTCAGATTTTGTTTGTGTCTCATGTGTCCCTGCCACCTCTGTTGCTTCAGGCATTTCCTGGACTTCATTATGTTGTTCGACTTGATTTGACATATTTTAATTATTTTCAATCATTATTTTTTGTCATTTCGTAGTGAAACGAAGAAATCGCTTATACTCAACTACTAAAATCATTCTCTTTTTATGAAATAGTGTAGTCGAAGCGATATCTCACTTCGTTCGATATGACAAAATATTAAATTCTATTTGTCCAACTTTTTATATTCCTTCGATACATTATATACTAAATAACTAATAGAAAATACAAACGCAATTCCCGTGCTCACCAAAAACAAAATCGGCTCCGTACCGTAATGACCATCTAATTTTTTGCCCAAAAAAGCTCCCAATAATATTGGAGCTGTTATCCAGGCCGACCATCTCAGAAATAAAGTCAAAGCCGGCTGCCACCAATTTTTGTCATCCTTCCTTTTTTCAATGGCCATATTTTGCAAATAAAACAAAAAAGGACAAGAAGTCTTGTTCTTTTTCAAGATTATATTCATATTATCTATTAGTGACGGCATATTGTCAAGTGGAAAAAACAAGAGCACCCAATTTTAACACCCGCAATTAAACCGTTTTCTACAACAAAAAAAATAAGGCATGCCGTAGACATGCCTTTATTAAATAACTAACGGAATTCCGTGACATTTGTCGCGGAAGCCTGCAAAGCTTCTTTGATTTTCCATTGCATTGTTTGCCTCAATTATTTTGGGTTTTAGTCGGGGTTACCAGAGGTTTTTTATATCTTTCCTGGTAATACCGTCCTTTTCGAAGAGTTCGTCTTTTAAGCTATGGAGCTCACGAACAAGTTTTTTGGCCTGTTTTCTTTCGAAAATTTCATAAGCTTGATTTATTAAAAGCTTCAACTCTTTTACAGCGTTGCTACATTCAAGCAAGCGCTTTCTGGCTGCTCCCTTAAAATTACCAGTGTCCATCTTCTCCGGAACCCCATAATTTGCATATGGGTTTTTCGGTGGCACCTCCTTTTTTTTGGACTTTTTCGGTTGAAATCCCAATGATTGTAATTGATCTTGCAATGTGCTCAATTTATTCCTCCCTTGCTTTGATTAATAAAAACTCAGGTTGATGTGGATACTATATCACATTATTTACATTATGTCAAGCAGACTACTCTTGATTTAATTTTAGACATTAATATAGCAATATTTTATAATAGCAGGTTACTATTGATTAATTTTTACTATTGTGTTAATATAATTCTATTGAATTAAAAATAAGAGCAATTGATAAAAATATTGGCTAAATTGATTTAATTTTAGCTATTTTTTTATAAAATTAAGAAATCTCATGAAAAAGGATATTCACCCTAAGTATAATGAATCAGCAAAAGTTATCTGCGCTTGTGGTAACACTTTTGAAATTGGCTCAACTGTAAACGAAATTAAGACAGATTTGTGTTCTGCTTGTCATCCATTCTTTACCGGTAAACAAAAATTAGTTGATACCGCAAGAAGAGTTGAGAAATTTGGCGACAAATTGAAGGCTTCTGATGCAATTACCATCAAAACTGGTAAAACTGCAAAAAGAGCAAAGAAAGCTGAGGTTAAAGCAGCTAAAGAAACAACTGTAAAAGTTAAGAAAGAGACTGCAAAGAAAGAGCCTAAATTGAAAATCGAAACAGAGAAATAGCTTATTTGAAACGGTTATTTTTTGTCGTGGTAAATTGTATAGATTTATTGGGACGGAAAATAGCCGTTTTTTATTAGATTTAGGAAAGAAAAAAGGGAGTCTCGTTGTTTTGAGAACTCCCATAAAGCTTGATACCTCTTGCAGTGAAAACTGCACTTTGTGCAAATTTCCTCTTCGGAACATAGGGTCGGTATCTCAACGGCGACTCCATTCTAACTAGCGCCAGAACTTCACAGTCTCCCGACTATTTCTGCACACTATGTTCCTATCTCGAAGCCCGCCTGAGGGAATCGAACCCACCCCGCCACCTTGAGCGTTATAAAAAAACACCTCTTTGGCGGTGAACCACGGCAGTTTACAAGCTTTGAAGATATTTAAGCATATTTAAAAAATAAGTCAAGATTATAATATCACTCCCTCGCCCCACCCCTCTCTCCTCCAAAGGCGGACAGGCCGGCGGGGCGAGGGAGAAATATAGTATGTACGAAGAAATAATTGAAAAATTTAATAACCTTGAAAAAGAACTCTCTGACCCAGAGATTGTTAATGATGGCAAAAAATTGAAGGAAGTTTCGATGGCGCACTCGGAAATGCGCGAGTTGGCGGAGATGGTGAAGAAATTGCACCGAACTGAGGATGCTATCATTCAGAACAAGGAAATGTTGTCCGATTCAAGCACTGATCCGGAGCTTTTGGAAATGGCGAAGATGGAAATGGAAGAATTGGAAAGCACTTTGGCCGAATTGCAAGAAGCAATCAAAATCGAATTGAAACCGAAAGATCCAAATGACAAGAAGAACGCCATCATGGAAATCCGCGCCGGCACTGGTGGTGATGAGTCTGCCCTCTTTGCGGCGCAACTTTTCAAAATGTATTCCCGCTACGCCGAGACCCACAAACTAAAAATGAAAATAATCAGCTCAAGTCAAAACGATATCGGTGGCTTCAAAGAAGTTATCCTAGAAATCACAGGCGCTAATGCTTATGCTACCTACAAATACGAGGGTGGCACTCACCGCGTCCAACGCGTTCCCGAGACCGAAAAACAAGGCCGTGTGCACACTTCAACCGTCACCGTGGCTGTTTTACCCGAGGCGGAAGAGATTGATTTGGTTATCAATGCCAACGACTTGCGCATCGATACCTTCTCCTCATCTGGACCAGGCGGACAATGCGTAAACACCACTGACTCCGCTGTGCGTATCACTCACCTTCCCACTAATCTGGTTGTTTCCTGCCAAGACGAAAAATCACAACATCAAAATAAAGACAAGGCGATGCAAATTTTGCGCTCTCGCATTTTGGCGAAATACGCCGACGAAAAACGCGACAAAGAAAACGCCGAACGCACCTCGATGATTGGCTCCGGCGACCGCAGTGAAAAAATCCGCACCTATAACTTCCCACAAGACCGCATCACTGATCACCGCATCAACGAGTCTTGGCATAATATCAATATTATCATGGAGGGAAAATTGGATGATATTTTTGCGGCAATTCAGAAGGCTGTGTAATCACATTCGTCATTCCCGCGAAGGCGGGAATCCAGGTCCCTCGCATAACGCTTTCAGACTAAGGAGAATTTAAATCACAGAGTATTTTTATTATCAATATTTATATCTAGATTAGTTTCTATAATTATTATCACACTCTCTGTGGCACCTGGATCCCCGCCTTCGCGGGGACGACAGAAAATATATGACCATTTTAGAATCCCTAAAATTCAACACTGAAAAACTAAAAGCTTTTTCTGCAACGCCTCGACTCGACACCGAAGCGTTGCTTTGTTTTGTTTTAGACAAAGAAAAAGAATTCCTTTTCACTTATCCGAAGACAAAATTGAATCTCTCGCAGAGCGGACGACTCAACAAAGCGATTAAACTCAGAATCAAGGGCGTGCCCATTGCGCACATTGTCGGACATAAAGAATTTTATGGCTATGATTTTTGTGTAAATGAAAATGTCTTAGTACCACGACCAGAGACGGAGATGATGATTGAGGAGGCTTTACAAAACACAACAAATAACAACATCACCTTGATTGATGTCGGTACTGGCTCCGGTTGCATTCCGATTACGATTGCTAATGAACTAAAAAAGAATGACAAGCTTACGGACACTATTCAAATCTTCGCCATCGACATCTCAAAAAAAGCATTATTTATTGCCAAAAAAAATGCCAACTTATACAAGTTGGACCACAAAATTAAATTCTTTGAAGGTAATCTTTTGGAACCGGTTTTGCCCATTTTTAACCAAGAAAATAGGAAAAAATACATAATTACCGCTAATCTCCCCTATCTTACCCCCGAACAGGTCGAAAATTCGCCTACAATACGGCAAGAACCGGTTTTGGCACTGGTAGCGGGCAATGACGGCTTACAATATTATCGTGAGCTGTTCGAGCAAATAGGGTCAATAAAGACTGGTGTTGAGTATGTGATTTTATGCGAGATTGATGCTAGTCAGAGTGAGGGTATTACGAAATTAATCAAAGAGAAATTAGGTGATGTTAAGATTGAGATCAAAAAAGATTTAGCGGGATTGGATAGATTAGTAATCATTCAAAGTAAGTAAAAAATACGAGTGCCAAATTATATCAAAATAACCAAGGGGGTTTGGGGGTGTGAACTAAACGCCCACATTAAAATAACAAAACCCTTGCTTGTGATAGTGCATTGAACACCCCCAAAAGTTTTGGTTACTTTTGCTTCCAAAAGTAACACAAGCGAGAGCGCGTAGCTTAAGACAATAAAAAATAAATACTAATTCAAAATCTGCTCAACCTTATAATAAGTCCGCACCACATTCACCCAAGTCAAACCGGCATTAAAAGCCACTTCATTATCATTCACAAAGAACCGCGTGCGGTCTTTTTTTGTTGGCTTTTTCCAGGTTCCCGAGTCACACTTTCCATCCTGACAAACAAGTGCCTTGCCGGTGCCGACAACGGTCATGTCGAGACGGCTCTTGTCATCAACTACATCAGCGCGCGTATATTGCACCGCCACGTTCTTCGCCGTGACCACAGTGCCGTCTTTGTCTTTATAGATTTCACCGCCGAGTGAGCGGACATAGTTATTATTTTCCGGATCATATTTCCATTCCACGATAAAATCCTTGATGCGATAATTAATCTTAATCGTGCTCGAAGTCGCCGGACGATTTTCTTTCAATTCATCATCTTTAAATTGCCAAGGTGTGAAATCGCCGACACTCAATTTTTTCGTTTCTAAATATTCGTTCAAGCTATTGCTTGAAATATAAACATTGTGCGGCTTCTTGCGCGTGGTGTCGCGCCAAAAATATTTGCCCTTGTAAAACTCGTTCATGTCATAAACGCCGTCATTGATTATTTTCGTCAGCGCATCTGGACTGCCACCAACATGAACATAAAGCGCCGATAAGCCCTCAGCCCAATCGACAAAGTATGGTCGCGCGCTACGAATCGGTCCGATCTCGTCAATCTTTTCACCGCTTGCAAAGACAACAAAATAACGCGTCACTCCCCCTTCCGCTTCCGCCTCGATAACCAGGTTTGCTTTCGCAATGCCTGATGCTGGGCGCGCGTCTTTGTGATTGTCAATCATCACGGCGACGGGATAATGATTATCCTCACCCTCGGCAACGTAAACGCCGTCGATGTTGCGACGGATTAGATTTTCTTTCGGCTGTTCGACACTTTCCGCCTCCGGGATATTCGACACCAACAAAGATTTCACCTCCTCCACTGGTGCTTCGACCTCATCGACTTTTTTGCCGAAAAAAAACCAGCCAGCAGTTAAGACTGACGCAATAACTATTGATATTAAAATGTAGAGTTTATTTTTGTTTGTCATATATTAAACTACCAAAGACGCGGAATCCAGGGCTCTTGCTCAAAGGTTCGATTCTGGGGCTCCGGATTGGTTCTGATTATGAAATCGTTAAAATTATTATTACTATCAAAGGCATTGCCAGAATAACGATCAACTCCACTATTCATAGATGCATAAGTGGAGTTCCATAAGGCTTTTCTTTCAGCAGAGCTGCCAGCCGGAATATTGACCAAAGGCTGACCCTCATAATCAGAGGCTGTGCCAAAACCAACTTTATCAACAACAGTTTGCCCCGCATCACTATAAAGAATAATCGTATTATTAGCCGCGATTGATTCATCGCTAACCGTATAAACTGCGTCAGCATTTCGCACGATTGCGCCATCTCGGGTTATTGTCATCTTATTCGAAATCAAGAAAAAACCTCGTTTTGGAATTCTGTAATTCGCACTACCGGAAAAAGACGATAACAAATTATACTCCGCACCACTTTTAGTTTTTCTTGTTAGACGGTAATTACTAATATCAACATCATACACATTTGGATTATGCAATTCAATGAATTCTTCTGTGCTGGAAGACTGTGAAGCAACTTGAATTTCACTTATAACAATATAGTTCGCGCGAGCATTAATTGCAGGCAGCGATGCCGGCGCGTTTACTGTCCAGACATAACTCGAACTAGCAATATTTAAAGCCCTATCAACTGCCTCAACACTTAAGACATGCTCACCCTCAGCCAAGCCTGAAAAATCAATATCCTCACCATCATAACCAAGTGTCAAATCTCTATTATCTAATTTGTAATTCCAAGTAACTGCTTTTTCGCCTGAATATTTTTCATTCACATAATCTTGTGAATCATCTACGCAATTTACATTAAAACTAGCCTCAGTCGCAATTGTGCTTGTCGCCGGAGCTTGATTAAAATTTATTTCTGGTCCTTCCCTATCTAATATAATACTCCCAAGGACATATCCTGGCAAGATGTTATCATTTTGTTTAATCCATAAATAAACATTTACTTGTTCAAAATCATTATCACTGATTGTAAAATTTTCCGGCTCTTCGGTTAACCACGCCGACTCTTCAGTTAAACCATCATCATATTCTGATAAATAATATTCCGCTCGACTAGAAATGCCGTCAATTCTTATGCCGACCGTCGTGCTTCCGGTAAAATCCTCACTACCAGTATCCAGTCCAAAAAGCGTTAGCACAACATTGTTAATATCAATTTCTGGATCAGTAGCTACTGCCACCTCATCACTTGTTGTTGCTACATCAGGCGTGCTAGTTTCCAACTCGTCGGTACTAGTTGCAATCTCATCGGTACTGGTAGCATCTTCTTCGCTAGTCGTCGCCTCCTCATCATTATTGTTAATGCCGTCATCTAAAATAATCACTACGTCCTCGACTACGACTGGATTGTCTGGCACCCCATTACTAAAAAAAACTTGCACACCCTTGGCAAGTTCTTGAATTTTTGGTTCTGTTTTATTTTCTTCAACTAATATCAAAACCGGATCTTTGACAATTTCAACTTCTTTAGCACAAACACCTGAATAAAGTCCGCGCTTATTAGCTATCGCCGCATTGGCCGCGTCCTGAATTATCTTTTTGCGCGTGGCGTCTGTCGTAACTGGACAGTTGATCCAACCAGCTTGGCAAAAAAATGCTTTCGCAAAGCCTTCATTGGCTAATTGACCGTTCACAAAGGTATTGCCGGCGTATGCATAGCGCAACAAACGTCCATAGGTGTCCTTGTCAGCACCAACATCGCCCACCAATCGCACTTGCCCCGACTGAATCAACTGCTCATTACGCACCTTGGCCGCCCAAGCCAGGCACTCATCGTCAGCTGAGCCAACGCCATTTAATTCGGGAGTATCAACGCCGATGTAGCGAACTTTTTCACCAGTCACGAGCTCAATGGTGTCGCCATCAATCACGCGCGCGACTTTAACTTCGTTGACGTTGCTATCTTTTGACTGAACTGCTTTATTCAAATCCTGAACTGTTGTGCTGATAATCTGAGCTGGCTTTTCTTCTTTTGCCGCTGAAACAAAAACACCTTTCACTTCGCCGGCAGCTACTGCCAATTTGTCGCCTACTGTTTTGCTGGTGTCGACTATTAGTTCGTTGCCAGCCCCGATAGTTTTGCCGGTCAAATTAGCCGCAGCTAAGATGGCGTTGAATTCGCCAACCACGGTTGGTCGCACCACCATATAGATATCTCCCCAAGTATACGCTGCGTCAGTGAACGTAACCGCCGGCTCGGTTACTTTTTTCAAGCCATAACTCAATTTCTGCAACAGACTCATATTGGCTAACTCCGCTGCTTTTTGGTCGTCTATTTTTTTGAATTCATTGGCGAAAAGTTCGATAACGCCAGCGCTGTAGCCGATGGCTTTTGGGGAGAGGATGGACCAGTAGGATTGGTTTACGCTGTAATCTATGGAATATTCATTACCGGATTTATAGGACTTCACCTTCACAATCTTATAACCATTAAAATAAACATAATCAGCATCCTTGTTATTAATATCCTTTTCAGACTTTATCACACCTCCAATAATTTTTTTGTCGCCACTAATTATAGTATCCTTACTATAAAAATTATCATAAGTATAGGTCGCCAAATTATCAAAAACTTGATTCAAATCACTGGCACTAATTTTAGAGACATTATTTGTGCTAATTTTGCCAAATTGCTGTGCCCAAGCCTCATAAACATCGCCTTCTCCGTGTCCATCATTGCGCACATGGGCGGGCACGCTCATATCCTGAATCAAGTGTAAAATATGCCCCACGCCTTGCCAAGCCCTGTCTTTGTTGCCTAGCTTGTAATTATTAAGGATTGCTTGATAACCATAATCACCGGTCGCGCTGGTTTGTTTTTGCGCCCACTCCTTGGCGGGCATTCCAGACCAAAAACCATCTTTTAGACCTTGGCTGGTCTTAGGGTTATAAAAATGGTTCAAATAGCGCGGGTCAGTGTCCTCCATGGCTGCACCATATTCAATCCACTTCATTTGTTCGACGCTTATCTTGTTAGGATTGGTGCTATTGTTGTATACATTCTCAGCGGCACGACTTAATTGGGGATGGGTATTGATGTTGTCATAGGAAAAAACAACACCAACTCCGAAGACGAATATTGTTATAAAAAATATCGCTACTCCTTTTAACATAAATTTAAATTAAACATCGGAAGATTCTATCAGTCGCCCCGACTCCTTCCAGAATGACAAGAATTATTTTTTTGTCATTCTGGAACGAAGCGTAAGCGTAGTGATAGAATCTTCAATTGTTTAAATTTTTTATTCAATCATATCCATCACATCAACCCATGATGGATTAACTTTGTTTATTAAGTCTATTTTCTTTTTTCGAAGTAAATTTTTAATCTGTTTTTCTCTAAATATCGCCTGTTTAACATCGCCCCAAATTTCATAATACACCATCTTGTTTATGTTATATTTTTCCGTGAAACTATTATCATAAACCTTGCTCTTGTGCTCCCAAGATCTTCTAATCATGCTATTGCTTACTCCTACATACAAAACTTCATTGTTTTTATTGGTTGAAATATATACGTAATATTTTCTTTCGCGCATATTTTAAACATCGGAAGATTCTATCAGTCGCATCCGCTCCTTCCAGAATGACATAATTTATATCTGGTCTATTTCCCAGTAGCCGTCTTTATTTTTTATAAATTCAACAGAATAAACCTTTTCATTTTCCCTGTAATAAAATGATGAAATATTTTCATAACTATCCTTTTCTGACTTAATAATTTTCTCAACCACAGGCAATGTCTTATAATTCTCCAACATCTTTTTATCCTTAAACACCTCCGCAAATTTCGCCCTCTTCTCCACTCTCACCAACCCCAAAGCCTTCTCTACATCATCATCCAATAATGCCTGGCGAAAGGCTGTGTAGACTTCTTCTGGTTTGTTCTTTGACTCCACCTTATAAACCTGCGGTGGGACGATTTTGTGGAAGTCTTCTTGGGTCATCCACTTCCCGTTCCACTTCACCATCTCCCCATTATCAATCTTCCGCTTGGTCCAGATTAGTAATAAAAAAAGCAGTACTACTACTGCTAACACAACATAGCCAAAAATTTTGGCAATTTTTTTCATATTTAGTTTTAACATAGGCTTAATTTAAGACTTATACACATATTATATCATGCGTAAAATCAGTGTCAAAAGAAATGTTAGTAATATATTTCAAAACAGTCCCGAGTACTCGGGACTGTTTTATTGTTTTTTTATTGAATCAAACTCCAATCAACACTCACCTCAGCATTGCCAGTATTATCATAATACTCTACTTTAATGTCATGATATCCTTCTGCTATCGGTCTATCGCGATAAATCGTTCTTACTCGCGCATTATCGAGCCAGGACTGGATAAAGTTTTCTTCGTCAAGATATACTTTTATGGCGTCGTCAAATGATGTCTTAAAGGTGTAGTCTCCGCCGGTAAAATAACACCTGCCTGTATATCTAACTGAGAATCTGTCGGTTTTTATCATTCCGTCCGGTGCTAGGGTGCTCCAATCTTTATTGATTGTACTTGCTGTTGTTGTTGAAAAAGGAGCGCCGAAGAGAGTTTTGTTGTCGAAATATTCAACTAGGAATTGACAAGCGGTTGAGGTTGCGATTGGTTCAGTTGTGGTTGCCACCTCATCACTACTTGTGGCGATATTATCAGTACTTGTGGCTATCACCTCTGGCAGGGTAACCACTGGTTGTTCCACCGGCTTTAAGACCTCCTCTGCCTTAATCATCTCGGCTGATTTTCTATCAACTATAACTTGGTTTAAATTTGCATTACTAATCCCCAAGCCAAATTTTCTCATTAACTCAAAGGCGTCGCTTGGGCGCCCAAGATAATACATTTTAAAATCAAGTGGATTAACATAATAAGCCTTGCCAAGATCTTCTACTTTTAATAAAAATCTGCCAGACAAGCCGACTGGGGCTACACCCTTAAAGGCGTCAAAGTCCTTATTGGATATTCCCAAGCCTTGGTTTCTCATAATTGCAAAAGCATCAGCTGGGCGACCAAGATAAAAACGGCTATCTGTTTGTGGGTTAATATACCAAGCTTCTCCGTGAGATTCTACCTGTAACAAGATCCTCCCCTTCAACTGAGTGGCAATATCAGCTTTAACGAAAAACACCGGCAATAAAAGTAAAATTGCAAAAATTAAATACTTTTTCATAAAATATAATTAAATTATTAAATATAGCTTAATTATAGCATAAAATTGGTTAATACAAAATTAAATATGTCATTCTGGAACGAAGCGTAGCGCAGAGATAGAATCTTCAATTGTTTTAAAAAAATTTGTTATTATAATTTACTTCGTCGTTTAAACATCGGAAGATTCTATCAGTCGCCCCGGCTCCTTCCAGAATGACGATATATAAAAATCAAAACTCCCCCCGGGCGAACCCGGGAGGAGTTTTTTAAACTCAGCTTCTCTAATTTAAACCGTGAGGTTAGAATTAGTTAGACAAAGTTGCGCCAATAACCTCAGAGATAGGCAATAATGAGTTAGCAGAACCAGCTGCAGTACCATCACCATCACCATCATATGTGAAGTCAGTTGTCAAATTAGCGATTGAAGTTTGCACATAGTCACTAGGTACAACACCAGTGATGGTACCAATAATAACTAAAGTAATTTCACCGTCAACTTGTGCATTATCTGATAACTTACCAGCTTCTGCAAGATTAATAGTAGCTATATGAGTAACACCATCAACAGCTACCGCAGTAGTCTTGTTAGTTGAAGCGCCGTCAATATATGCTTGAACCAAAGATACAGCAGCTGTGCCAGCAGAAACGGTTAGTTTCAACTGTTCTAACTGCGCTCTTAGGTCATCATTATTAATTCTATTTGCACCATTGTCAAATACCATCTTGTATTTACCAATTGTCTTACTAACACCACCTGTTAATGTACCATCTGTCATTGTGTTAACGATAGATGTCAAGATAGCGCCAGAGATTACAGCCATCTTTGAATCAACAGTTGAAGCTGTGTATTCATTAGCATCAACAGTTGCATCAGTATTTTCTACCAAAGTAAGAGCTTGACCTGAATCAGCGCCATCAGCCTCTACAGCTTTTGTCATGTCAATTTCAGGTGAAGTCAAGATAGCATTACTAGCTAGCGCGAAGATAACTGTGGTACCATGAGTTGCTGTACCTTCAGCATCGTTTTCTGCAGCGATTGACTTAGCTTGAACACCAACAAAGTATGAAACTGATGAATCAGCTGGAATTGTTAATGTCAAGTTAGTGAATACTGCATGACCAGTAGCAGTTACGCCTGTTGTTGCAATAATTGCACCAGCACTGTTATAAAGATTAACAGCTTTGATGTCACCGCTTGTAGCTGTACCAGTTTGAGCCAAAACCAAAGTTTTAACTTTAATAGGTTCGTTAGCAGCAGTGAATTTAACTTCAGCAACATAAGCATCACCAGAAGTCTTTGTTGAACCAGCCAATAGGTAAACATCATTGTTTGCCTTTGAATCAACTGTTAACAATTCAGTCTTCAATGAACCAATAGTAGCTAATGTAACGTCTCTTGAACCAGTTAGAACTGGAACAGTAGCAGTAATAGTGTTGTTCAAATCATCTTTAGCAGTGATTGAACTAGCAGCAATAACGCCAACACTCCATTTAGAAGATGTAGCGAAGCTAGAAGCAAAAGTAGCTTTTACTTCAACTGGAACAGTTGTGCCTTTAGCAACAACTCTCTTAGCAGCATCCAATGATGAGAATGTAACATATCCACCATCAGCTACTGCTTCTGTAATACTATTAGAAATAGTCTTTACAAGAACATTGTTGATATATAGATCAAGTTTTGTGATATTGCTATCAGTAAATGATCCAGTACCAAGGTCGGTAGCATCATCAGCTACAACATTCAATTTAATGGATGAAATAGTGATTGGTGATACGTCACCAGCTTTAACGCTAGCGTTGTAGATAGTAACACCGGCAGCACCAGTTACAACTGTCTTGTCTGTCAAAGTTGAAGTTGTCCAAGACAATGTAGCATCCTTAACAGTTTGGTTTGCACCAGAAACTGAACTTGGAGTAATGTTTGTGATTGCAGAATCAGAAACGTCGCCTGTCAAAGACAAGGCAGTTCCTAATAATGAAACCGCGTAAACATCATTAAGATCAGCTGATGATGTGACATCAGCTCTAAGAGCAAATGTCTTAGTTACACCCTTCACAAAGCTAACTTCATCAGATGTTGTCAAGTTGTATGTGTTACCGCCTGTAACAGTAGATGTTAAGTCATAGATAGAACCTGTGCTTAAATCAACCAATTCAAAGGCGTTAAGATCATCGGCGTCAACATTTGTACCAGTAACAGTTAAACCTGTACCAATACCAGCCAAAGTTGCGTTTTCAGAATTTGATGTCATCTTGATTGTAGCAAGAACAACATTTATTGAATCCTTTCTAACGTCCTTAGCAGGAGTTGCTAATTTGTCCATGTCGATTGTGAAATCGCCAGCAGTCAAAGTAACCACAACACCACCATTAGCAGTCATAAGGGCTGTCAAGTCGCCACCATTAGATACAACTAAGTCATAACCGAAAGTTTTACCAACAACAGACATATCAGTTGCTTCTTTTAGGTAAAGACTAACAGTATCACCAGCGCTACCCATACCTAGGTCACCGTAAATTTCAACTGAAACTGATTGACCTTTGTCGATTTTATAGCTACCAGCGTTGAATGATGCATATCTATCAACCATGCTTACGCCTGTTTGAACATCTTCACCGTCGATTACCAATCTCATGTTAGAAACAATGCTATCTGAATTTGTTCCACCATTACGAAGTCTTAAGGTATTTACCAAAAGATCTTCTTCGGCAGCAGCATTAATATCAAATGCAGCTAAAAGAACATTGTCTTCGCCAAACTTATTTGATGTATCAATAGTTTCCAAACTTGTAGTTGAAATAACGTATGATCCCAAACTTGCGCTAACGCCTGACTTTGTACTACCAACAACTGGGAAAGAACCTGATACAGCCGCGCCGCCTGTCATAATGTCAGCAGCAGCAGTAATACCTACAGCATAGTTGCTGTTTGCACCTGTAGCCAAAGTAGCTTTTACAGTAATTGTTTTTGTTGTACCTGCAGCAACATTAATAGGTGTTGCGAAATTGAATACTGCGTTTCTATCAGAAGCGCTCAAAGTCTTTGATGTACCAATCTTTGCTCCGTTATCATAGAAAGAAACATTAGTGATATCATCAGCATTACCTAAGTTGAAAGCAGATAATTTGATGCTATTAACGTTTACAGCGCCATCATTTGAAGCAGTAAGGTTAAATGCAAAGAAATCAACAGATGCGCCAATAGGAGCATTGCCAGCTTCTGGAGTGTTTGAAGACAAAGCAACAGTCAATCCAGTTCCGCCAACAACTACATCAGCAACACCACCAGCAACAACGCTAGCGAACTCAGCAGATGTAACATCAGCACCAGATGCAGTAACAGCGTTAGTTGTTGTTACAACGTTTGCAAAGCTGAATCTGTTAGCTGTGAAAGCAGCTTCGTTAGCTACCTTTCTGTAAGCTGAACCGTCGAAGTAAAATACATCAGCGCCTGTACCTTTTACCAAAGTACCAGCTGGGAATGCAGTTGTAAGTTCAGTTGGGTTCTTGTCGTATGCTGATACAAACACTGTGTCTGAAATATCAACAACTCTTTTTGCCCAGTTAGCACCATAGATAGAGATAGCAACTGCTTCGCTAGGAATGTGCTTCATTTTTCCACCTGGTTCAACAGCGTAAACTCTTGGATCAGATTGAATTTTAACTAATTTTGTACCTGGTCTCATCACAACGTTACCACCCCAAGATAAAGCATTGAACTCATCTTGTGATACAACTGTTACTGATGAAAAATCAGAATACCATGAAAAATATGTTGTAGAATCAGGGAACACATTTTTCTTCATATCAGCACCAACGTAGTAGACAGCAGATGAACTGTTTGTCTTAATCAAATCACCAGCAGCAACAGATGTTGCAGCACCCGCGAAGGATACTGAGAACATGCTTGTTGAAAGCACAGTAACTGACATTACGCTGATAGCCAAAGCTTTACGTAATTTTTGCATAAATTGCATTAATGACTTATCAAATGTTTGCAAGCGCAATTGCCACAAACTATTTAAATAAGTCGAATAAAATTTTCATTCTCTTCTAATCTCTCTTGTCTTGTCTTAAATCTCTTTGGAATTTTTTCACAAAAACAGGCTGGAATCCCATTTTCAGTCCCGCACCTTTAATTACAAAAGTGCAAGAGCCAATGTTGACAGCATGAGGAAATTCACATTCACCCCGCGTCTTTGCTAAACAAAGGTGCGGGAAAGAAAAAACTTGGGCCCATTTTCATTTATTAACCCCAATTCAATTCTTAACAATACTCGATTAATTTTCGAAGAACTTTTATTTTGTCTTAGTATGCAGGAATCGCCGATTAAAATCGGTTACGACCTTTAGTAACTCCTGGAGCCGTAATAGTACGGATCATCTTTTTAACTATCGGGTGATAATTGAAAAATTGATCAATACTATTCTTCCATTTTGTCATGTCGAACGAAGTGAGACATCGCTTCGATTTAGCTATTATATTTCATACACAGTTATTATTTTCATACCAAGTCGAAGCGATTTCTCCGTTTCACTGCGAAATGACAAAGAAGACTATTTTTTCAACTCAGTAGTTGTTGCAGTCTCTTCAACGCCTTTTACTTCCCCGCTATCCACCGTTTTGTCGATAGCCTCATCAACCTTTTCTAGGGCTGACAAAGTCTGAGCCACATCGTCACTTTTTAAAGATTCTTTAGCCTGTGTCAATAAAGCCTTAGAGTCTTCTTCTTTTTTAACAACAACAACTTCTCTTTCCTTGGTAGAAATACCTGCATTTTCTTTGCCAAGATTAGCACTAAAAACCTCATCTTCCTCGTTTTTGGTTTGAGCTGTTTTTGTAGTACTAGCCTGTTCAACAGTTTCTATGTTCTTTTCTGTTACTTTTGCATTAATATTAGCATTTTTACTTATTTTTTGCAAGCCAGTTTTAGCAGCGCCCACCTCACTCTTAACATTATTTACCAAATCATCAACTGTTTTTTTAGTTTCAGCCTCATTTTGCTTATTATCAGCCAAAACTTGCTCAATTTCCTCAACCCTATTACCAGCAAAACCAATGCGTAATTGAACTTTTTCCTTTTCGCCAAAAGTTAGCGCCAATTGGGTTTTTTCACTAATTCTCTTGGCCACATACAAAGAATCACCAGGCTTGGTGCCCTTGGATGCTGTTGCACCAAACAAGCCACCGCCGAGTATAGAAACCAAAACAAGCCCAACCACCATTGCCGGTTGAGCGATAAGATCTACAAAATCACTAGAAAATTGTTGAAAATAAGCTGAAAACCCAAACGAAAAATCAGCCGGTTTAGCTTCGGCTGTATTATAAATTTGGGTAAGTAGAAGCTCACGATTCTTATTTTTGTAATCGTTGCCTGGTTTGATATTTTTAAGATTATTTAGTTGTGTGTTTAAATTTTTCATTAATGGGGATTACTTCATTAAATCTTTTAAAGCGTTTAAGGCACGATGTATCGTCACCCTAACATTACCAGCTTCTTTTTCCAAAATATCAGCAATCTCAGAAACAGATAATTCATTTACAAATCGAAGAATTAAAATTTCGCGATATTCGTCTTTTAACTCACCGATCTTTTCTATCACTTGTGCATAATCCATCTTGGTATCAATCTTGCTTTCCAGATCTTGACCTTCGTCTTTTATATCAAGATAATCGAAAGTATCGACTGCCTCCTCCATCTGCGTGCTCTTCTTGCGGTAATAATCAATTATGGTCGTTCTGGCTATTTTATAGAATAGCGCCCTCAAAGTCTTGTAATCAGAAATACTGTTATTTAAAATAAAATCCCAAGTCTTTAAAAAAACAGAGGAAGTTAAGTCTTCGGCAGTTTCTTTTTCGCCAACTTTGAAATATACAAACCGATAAATATCATCGAAATAGTAATCATATGCTTTCACAAAGGCATCCTTGTCTTTCTTTTCGAGTTTGCGAAATAAAATTTTGTCCTTAATGCCTGAATTCATTTTCTAAATAAAGATGCGTTTTTTATTGCGCATACTTATAATACGAATTAAAATCAAAAGTGTTACAGTTATCCCCTAAACAAAAAAGAGCCTTTTCAAAACTCCATTAACACCTCTTATAATATCATATTTCAAATTCGCAAGCAAGTTACATTCATCATTAAAAATCGTTGAAAAATAATGATTAATAGTTGTCATTATTCTAAATTTTTAGCATATAATCCTTAATTAAGGACAAAGTTGACTTATCGTCTTGATTTTTTCATAACTATATGCAAACATATTAAAAATATCATACTTAAGTCCAGGAAACCGTAGACTTTACTCCCAAAAAAATGACAAAGTGCGGCTATCAGAAAGACAGTATTTTTTGCAAATTACAAGTGTAAATATCAGACTTAAGTCTAGAGAACTCTGGACTTAAGTCACAAAAAAGCTAAATTATAGCGTCAAAACGTTAAAATTTGACAATTTCACAGACTTAAGTCTAGAGAACTCTGGACTTAAGTCGCTAATTTGATGACAAAAAACATTCTTGATACAATTTTAAGCGACGATGAACCAGTTAAAAAAACTAGTTTTGTCATAGACAAAAAAGTTGAACCGGAAATAAAAAAAGAAAACGTCGAAGAAATAAAAACTCCGAAGGTAGATTTTACTTTGCCAAAAACTGAAGAGTTATCAACACTCGAGCAAACTGCTCCAGTCGTGGTAGCCCCACCTATCAAGAGCAATCGAATTGGAAAAATTTACAAAAAACATAAACCAACGCAAACCGAAAAGACACGCACTTTGACGGAAGAAAAAGTCAGCAAAAAAAGAAAACGCGAAGATGAAACCAGTGTCGAAATATCACTCCCTTCAGAACCTCTCTGGCTCTCCGTTTCCGAGGCAGCCAAGATCGGCGGTGTCGAGCAAAAAACCATCCGTCGTGCCATCCAATCTGAAAAAGTAAAATTTAAAATCATCAATGATCGTTATCTTATCGAATTTTCGTCCATGGTCAAATATTTGTATTCCAATACGAAATTGAGAAATAAGTTTCTTAGTTTTGGCGTTGGACAATATATTGATCGATGGATATAGAATAACAAAAAGAGACTCATGCACAATACATGATTGGCATTAACTCCCTCTCCTTTGCAGGAGAGGGTCGGGGTGAGGTAGAACGGACGAAGAATATTAGATATGTGGTATTTTAACAATGTTCCCTCACCCCAGCCCTCTCCCGGCGGGGAGAGGGAGAATGCAATGGCAAACTTATTTATATTAATCAAGGCTATATCAAAAAACAACAAAAAAATTCCACCATTACGGTGGAATTTTTTTTGATATTATATTGAGTCCTAAAGTACTGCGTCTTTAGCTGCTTTTGCAACTCTGAATTTAACAACAGTCTTTGCAGGGATTTTGATTGTTTCGCCTGTAGCAGGGTTTCGTCCCATTCTAGCAGCGCGTTTCATTTTTACCAATTTGCCGATGCCATGAATTGAGAATTCACCGTTTTTCTTAACTTCTTTGTAAGCCAATTCGGTCAAGTTTTCAACCAAGCTAGTTACATCTTTTTTTGCTAAACCTGTAGTTTCAACTAAGGCTGCTAGCATTTGTGACTTTGTCATTTTTGCCATACTTTTTTTAATTTTAGCTCCCCTAAAAATAATAAAAATTAATAGTTGGGGATAAATTAATTAATTTCATTATTATTATACACCTTTTTTAAAATAATGCCAATAAAATCAAGGGATTTTGAAAGTTTAATATTTTTTACGGTTGATTTTGTTTAATATTAGCATCAACAACTCCCCCTCACCCCGACCCTCTCCCGCCGGGGCGAGGGAAAATATCAACCCTATTTATTCCTTTTAAAATAAGTTCTTAACAGCTCCATGCGTGGTGTATTATCATTTCTTTCATATTGATTAGCGTCATAATTAGACATTTCCGCGTCCCACATTGGCGAAGAACGAAAGACATGATAGGCCCAACTCCATTTATACTTCTCGCACAATTCAATAACGTCATGAATATAATTATTACCACTATCTCCCAGGGAGCGGACAGTGGAAAATTCACCCATCATTATCCTGACCTTGTACTTATTAGAAAAATTCATAATCGGTGCTAAATATTTTTCCATCCTGATCTCATCCCAAACCTCTCCCTCAATCAGCCCTGGATACATCGTAGGCTTATCCCCTATTTGATGAGTAAAGAAAAATGGCTCATACATATGAACATCGTAAAGCAAATTATTATCAACTGGTTTTTCCAGGTAGCTGATGCCATCAATTCGACGAATGCGTTTTTCCTCATTAGTTTCACCCTTGGGCATTATTTCTGGAGAAGAGATAATAATGGCGTGTTTTTGGTCAACGCTTCTAATTTCTTTAATAAGACGCCTAAGTAGACCATTATAGTCTGCGGGCGTGCCTACGGCGCCATTATTTGGCAAAAATGGCTCATTTAGTAGGCTATAGCCGGCAATCGCCTCGCCCTTGCCATGATACCTGAGGGCGATTTTTTTCCACAAGCCAACTAACAAGTCTTGATATTTATAATCCTGCCAAAAAGAATCATCATGGCGCATGTGCGTATCATTGGCAGTGCCCGGATAAGTATGCGGATCAATAATTATTTTTAAGCCATATTTTTCACCCCAAAAAACAACCTCATCTAAATATTGAAAGCTTTCCTCATTATAATTATACGGTGCTTGCTTAGAGATCAAAGGCGCAAAGGCAAAATTTATTCTGACCAAGTTCGCACCCGTTTTAGCCAAATCCTGAAAATCACCTTCGCTCAAACGAGCGTCAACATTGAACCCGCGCGAAATATCAGTACCGTTCTGCAAACCTGCAATGATATAGGCTAAGTTGCCAACCTCAATCAAATCAATATTAGCATCAGTAACACCTAGGCCAAGTTTTTGCATTAATTTATAAGAATCAGTCGGCGAGCCTAAAAAATACCGCTTATTATCTAGCGGATTCACATACCAGGCCTCACCCCGACTCTCAACTTGCAATAAAATTCGTCCCGCTAGACGCTTGGCAAGGTTCGTATCACCGCTACTGGCATCACTTTTGGCAATTCGATTCAAGTCAGTATTTTTCACCCCCAGGCCAAAGTTGCGCATAATCGCAAACGCATCTGCCGGCTGCCCCATATAAAATCTTTTTTTCAAAACAGGATCAACATACCAGGCCTCACCACTACGCTCAGTCTGAATCAAAATACGTCCAGACAACCTAGTTCCCAGGTCGCCAGCATGGACTCGCAGAGTTGGCAAAAGAAGAATAATTAATGAGAGAAATATAATTTTGATTTTCATATTTATATTTTATACTTATTTGGCAAAAAAATAAATAGAGTCATTGTGACTCTATTTAAAAATATATATAAAAAAGATTAAAACTAGATTAAACTTTATTTACTTTGAATATTTATCCACTTCGCAGATTTCCATAAAATTAGCCGCAATTTTCTTATCAGGATCGCCAGCTAAGTAAATAATCAAATCATTTTTCTTTAACTTACCCTTGGCTACTAATTTTTTCAACAAAGCTCTAATATACTCCTCATGATTTCTATCTTTGGGCGCGTAATGCGCATTCAGGCCGTAAGACAAGGACATCTCGCGCACGATGCGTCGATCAGAGGTTTTGACAAATACCGGAATACGAGAACGTAATGATGAAATTAATTCAGATGAAAAACCAGTCTCGTCGCCGATAATGATTTCCTTAATATCCAATTGTCTCGCCGTCTCAACAGCGGCCTTCACCAAGTGACATGTAACTGTCTTTTTAATATTAGTTAAAGGTAAAACAGAGTATTGATCAGCAAAAGCTTCAGTTTTTTTAATGATTTTACTCATAATCTTGACAGTCTCAATCGGAAATTCACCAAAGGCTGTTTCACCGGAAAGCATCACGGCATCCGTACCATCTAAAACCGCATTCGCCACATCGCTCACCTCAGCACGGGTTGGACGTGGACTCTTGATCATTGAGTGCATTACCTGTGTTGCCACGATTACCGGTTTTCTTGCTAAAATACATTGTTTAATAATTTTCTTTTGAATCAAGGGTAATTCTTCAGCCGGCATCTCAATACCCAAGTCGCCACGTGCCACCATAATCCCATGAGAAACTTCAAGAATTTCATCCAAATTATCAACCCCTTCTGCATTTTCAATCTTGGAAATTATCTTCGCTCGACTCTTGGACTTGTCCAAAACTGCCTGCACGTCCAAAACGTCTTGTTTGCTACGAACAAAAGAATGCGCCACAAAATCAATATCATTTTTTACGACAAAATCTAAGTAGTCACGGTCTTTTACGTTCAAAGATGGCAAATTAAATTTTACACTTGGCACGTTAACTGTTTTATATGACTTGATAATGCCTCGATTTAAAGCCTTACAAATTGCCTTGTCTTTAGTTTTCTTTACTACTACTAATTCCAATTCACCATCGTCAATCAAAACACTAGTGCCCACACTGACTTTTTTCACAAAATCTGGATAATTAACATACAACAAATCTTTTGTCGAAACATCTTCCCGCTTACCACCCTTCAAGGCCACCTCAGCCCCATTTTCAATTTCAATCGCAGCGGCCGCAAAACTTGTTCGCAATTCCGGCCCTTTTAAATCAATCATAATTGCAATCCGGTCTGAAACCTTACGGATATTTTTGATCACACGCACCGTATCATCAATATTCTGATGAGCGGTATTTAGACGAAAAACATTCACCCCTTCGTCATATAACTCTTGAATAAAATCCACATCACATCTCATATCTGAGATTGTAGCCACGATTTTTGTTTGTTTTTTTTGCATAAAATTATATTATTTTTTACTAAATAAAGCAGAAAAACAGGCAACTTGGCCTGTTTTTCATTTGGTCATTTTAAGATTGTAACAGATTTTAGAATAAAATCAAGAGGTTTTTATACACTTACTTCTTTAAGGGGTTGTAACCATTGTCAACCTCAATTCCATCAATATAACCATCTCCATCACTATCTTTGTTATTAACATCCGTGCCCAAAATCTTTTCTCGATCATCAGTCAAAAGATCACCATCACTATCTTTACCACGACTAGCTCCGGAATATGTAATAGCCTGCATTGTATTCCACTCATCAGTAGTTGTTGGATTTTTACCAAAAATACTTTTAAAAGTCTTAATGCCGTTCTTTTCGCTATTCATATTTCGATTTTCTGCCTTTTGTCGAAGACCATAGGCCATCACCGTAACCGCTGCATTATCATTAGCATTACCCATATTGGCAATTCTTTTATAAATTTTTATAAATTGCCCTCTAGCCCTTTTTTCCGCATTGCTGTTTTTGAAACTTGGCCAGCGGCCATTAGCAATCTTAATAAGATCAGTTAATTCATCGTCAACTTCTGGCAATCTAACAAAGGCGCTCTTATATGAACTAACTACTGCCGCCCTTTCACCTTCGCCCAGTTTTTGAGTATTAAGATCTACTCCATAAGCAATAAAGTCATTTATCGCCATCTCCATCTTGTTTAATGTTTTTTGTTCCCTGTCTATTAGTTTATCCAAATATTTTGTTTTAACATTCTGCTCCTTAACCAAATTACGTACTTGTTTAGTTTCTGCAAGAAATTTATCAGTAAGATTGCCAATAGCGACATTGTCGCCATTATTCAATACTGCATCCATGTCAATGACTGTATTATCTCCCGTCACAATACTTGTAGCAGTTATTTTTATCTCCTTACTAAATACATTATTGGCGTCATTGGCTTCTCTGATCGCTTCACCATCGTCAACCATAGAATTAAAAACAATGTCTGAATTGAAAACAGCGTCTTTTATCTCATAATACACTGCCTCGGATTCATTACCCGACACCGTTGGTCCGCAAACTGAAAATACTTTAGCTGTAAGATCGTTACCCTGTGAATCTATAATAGTGGTAGCTGATACAATCTGCAATATATTGGTATACAAACAGGTTTGAGGCACAACCTCCACTTCCTTAGTGCCAGTATTACCAATTATCACCCGAATTTCTCCTGTAAATTTTTGTCCTTTTACTGGATTATTTGGATAAAAATAAATATCATTAATTATTAAATCCATATCTCGAACATCATAACCAATCCTCTGTATAGCATTTTGAATAACATCTCCACCGTCCAAGGGACTGCAACTCACCCTATAATAATAATCCGTGGACTCTTTTAAATCTTTTAAATTTACAATATATTGATACTTTGTTGTAATATTTTCTTTTGTTAATTCAACCGCAGTAGTAGTAGCCTTAATACCATCCCTCAGATCAAACTTGATACCATAATCAATAAAACAATTATTTTCAACATTTGTATACCAAGAAATTGATGCTGTACGATCGGTTTTTATATAATTATCGCCCGTTGTTATTATTAGCTCGTCTGCTGCTTTTAACCCTGCAAAAGGAGATAAGAGCATGGCAAATAAAATCATGATTGTGATTGTATTTTTTTTATTCATAGATTTTTTATCAACCAGAAAAGTAAAAACGAAACTGATTGAATTAATTATTTTTTGAGATTGATTTACTATAAAAATATTATAGCACAATTTTACAAAAAAATAAAACCGACCCATTAATCAGGTCGGCTAAACATTCTCATATGGTGCTTATTTTTACTCACTACGCAAAGCATCAACTGGATCAAGGCGACTGGCCTTGAAGGCAGGAACGAAGCCGAAGAAGACACCAACGAAAACGGAAAAGGAGAAACCAATAAGCGGGCCCTGCAGTGTGTAAGCAATCGTAATTAAGCCAGAGCGATTAATTAAATAGAGTGCGCCGGTGCCGAGAATGATGCCGAGCAGGCCACCAATCATTGACAAGACTACCGACTCTAAAAGAAATTGACTTAAGATATCAGATTGTTTACCCCCAATGGCTTTAGCAATGCCAATTTCTTTAGTCCGTTCGGCCACAGTCACAAACATCACGTTCATAATCCCAATCCCGGATACCAACAAAGTAATGGCAGCAATCACCATTAAAAAAGTAGTCATCAACTTGGCTGACTCTTGGGCAGTGGCCACCATACTACCAGCATCACGAACGCTAAAATCATCAGGGACACCAGCTTTCAATTTGTGTTCCTCGCGCAAAACAGCCGTCACACTCTCTGTTGCCGCCGCAACATTAGCCACATCGTCAACGGTTGCGTTCATCATAATCTGAGCGCGATCACCCACGATACTAGATTCAGCCGTAGTATAAGGGGTAAAAATCGATTCATCGGGACTTACCGGACCAATGCTAGAGCCAATTTTTGCCAACACACCAATGACTTCATAGCTCTTGCCTTTAATTGTCACGCTCTGTCCAACTGGATTACCGCCCTCTGGAAAAAGGGTGGCAATACTAGCATCTCCCAAAACAACAACCTTGGCCCGACTAGTCACTTCGGCGTCATCAAAAAAACGACCAGAGGCAATTTTATATTTAGAAACATCAAAATAGTTCTGATCTATGCCCATGACAGAAAAATTACCTGTCTCCTTGCCGATAGAAACAGTGGCATTACTGCGCACCAAAACGGTCACATTGCTAATATGTTCAGCCTTATCCTTGATAATCGGACCGTCAGACGCGGTAAATTTTGAGCTAGCGGCCGCTCCTCGTTGCTGGCTCGACATAATCAATAATGAATTGGCACTCAAACCCTGAAACTGTTTATTCACCGTTGCCTCCACGCCCTTGCCCACCCCAAAAACGGCAATAACCGTAGATACACCAATAATAATACCCAGCATCGACAACACCGTTCTTGTTTTATTAGATAATAATGACTCGAAGGCCATTTTGATTATTTCTAGGTTCATATTTTAATTTTTAGTAATTGCTCACGACCACTCCCTCACCCCAACCCTCTCCCGGCGGGGAGAGGGAGAATAAATTATTAATATTTTGATTGTAATTTGTAATTATTATCTACAACCATACCGTCGCGCATGTAGATTATTCTATCCGCGAATTTAGCCACCTCAGAAGTATGCGTCACCATAATAATTGTTTTGCCTTTGGCTTTTAAGTCGGTAAAAATTTTCATAATCTCCAAGCCAGATTTGGAATCAAGGGCGCCGGTTGGTTCATCAGCGAGAATAATATCAGGCTCATTTATTAAGGCACGACAAATAGAGACACGTTGTTGTTGACCACCAGACAATTCACTAGGCTTATGACCAGCGCGGTCATCAATGCCAACACTTTTCATCAACTCCAAGGCTCGCTCTTCTCTGTCACGCTTGTCCATACCGGAATACAAAGCTGGCAAGGAAATATTTTTCAAGGCCGTCAGTCTTGATAAGAGATTAAACTGCTGAAAAATAAAACCCATTTTCTTGTTGCGAATAAAAGCTAAGGTAAAATCATCACGAACAACGCCAATATCTTCACCTTCAAGCGAATATTCACCGCTCGACAAGGGATGTAAACAGCCCAAAATATTCAAGAGCGTGGTCTTGCCACCACCGGACTCGCCCATGATGGCCACAAATTCACCTTGTTCAATATCCAAATCAACCCCCTTTAAAACAGGAATTTCTTCACCATTGGCTAAATAATAGGATTTTTTAGCGTCTTTTAATTTTATTGCAGAGTTATTCATTATTATTTTACTCATTTATTATTCCCTCTCCTTGCCAGGAGAGGGTTAGGGTGAGGTAGTTTTCGGGGCGAGGGAGCTTAAACACCTCGTCACTTATAATATTCCTAATAAACTAATTTGTCTCCCGCTTTTAGGCCGGAAATAATTTCTACATTAATTCCATCGGTAAAACCAGTTACCACTGGTGCCCAAGTACCATCTGGAAGTTCGACTGAGGGCTTGTTGTTAACGTTGCGAACGGCGGTTACGGGCACAATAAGAATGTCATTCTTTTCAGCGGTGACAAAATCAACTTGCGCAGTCATACCTTCTCTAATCTTGGTTTCACCATTATTATTCACCACTACTCGCACCACATAGGTAACAATTCCATTATTGTCAGTCGCTGAAGTCAAAGAAACAAAAGCAACTTCACCCTCTAGACGTAAGCTATCAAGCGCTTCAAAGGTCGCATAGGCTTTTTGACCATTTTTAATTTTATTGATATCCGCCTGTTCAATCTTAACCTCAACAAATAGTGTATCATTATTAATAATTGAAGCTACTGGCTTATTATCACTCTTGATAATAAAATCACCTTTTTTATAATTCAAAAGCGACACTTCGCCGTCAATCGGTGAAATCAATATCGCCTGCTCCATGGCATATTTAGCCTTGTCAACACTGATTGCCGCCGAGGTCACCTGTGAGCGCGCCGAAGCAAGGTCAATATCACGCACCGGTGTAATCAATTCATTGTAACTGATTTGTGCTTGTTGCAAAGAAGTTTCTCTTGATTTGATACCGGCTTCTGCGCTCGCAATATCCTTTTCAGCTTGCTTCTTTGTATTATCAAGGTCAGCTACGGCTTTATCATAAGCCATCTGGTAATTTTTCAAAGTATTTTCCGCAGAATCAAAACTATTCTTCGAAGTAGTAATCGATTGCATGCTATTGGTAATGCTCGACAATTCACTCACGGCCGTCGAACGATTAGAGCTAATCGTGCTTTTGAAGCTATCCAACTCTGATTGCGTGAAACTTGAAGACGTAATAGTCGCATCCAACATTTTTTGCATCGAATAAAGATGCTTTTCCATCTCGTTCAAGGTAGTTTTAGTTTTAGACACGACAGAATCGATTGATGCTTGGTTGCTAGCCGAATTCAAGACTAAGACAACTGGTTCTAAATCATTTTTTAAATTACTTACCTGATAATAACTGTTCTTAGCACTAATCAAAGTATTAGAATCCTTAACCCCCAAAAGATTTTCAAAATCATCATTAACATAAGTATTGTCAACACCCAAAATATCATCTGAATCCTTTAAAACATTGCCTATCTTGATAACAGTTCCTTTTAGGGTATTCACCAAATCATCATAAGTATTCTTGATTATCAGACTATTGTCTACATTTTGATTTAAATTCAAACTATTCTGCGCAGTGGTGATGCTATTTTGTGCGGTTTCAATTTTTTGCGCTACTGTCATTTTAAGTTGATCTAGACTTATTTTTGACTGGTCTAGGCTTACCTTAGCTTGCTCAATCGATATTTTTGCCTTAGCAATTTCATCATCAGTCGGACCAACTTGTTTCAATTCAAGACCGGACAGAGCAGATTGATATGACACATAGGCGCTACGCAAACTAAACTCTAAATCATTAGATTTGACCGACGCGACCTTGTCACCCTTTTTTACTTTTTGCCCTTCTTTAACAAATACATCTTCTACCTCCAAGGTGTCGCCTGGCACAGAAAAAGACAAATCAACACCGTCCTCGGCTACCACCTTGCCATCGCTTTGAATCGCAATTTTTAAATTATCCTTCTTGACTATCCAATCTTTCTTGACCACTTCAGCCACAGTATTGTCTTTTTTCTTATTAACGTAATAATAGTAGGCACCACCGGCAATTGCCAAGATTAAAATAACGGAAATTATTTTTTTCTTCCCTCCTTGAAAAACACCATTGATGCCGCGCGCTTTACGACTTTCTTCTAAAATTGAGCTCATATTTATATATTTATATATTTAAATTATTACTTCACAACTTCCCCTCACCCCAACCCTCTCCCGCCGGGGCGAGGGAGAATAAAGTCTATCGAACAAACACAAACTCAGCCACACTTTGATCTTTCACATCTTGATTTAGCCAAATATTAAGCATTTTGTCTTGTTTTACATCAGCCAAGGTTGCCTCGTTCATTTTTGGAGGCGTGCCCGCATTTGCAGTAGCAGCAGCATCTGTTATTAACATCTTGATTCCAACCGGAATGATAATTTTCATTTCGCCCGTGCTTTGTTTTTTCATATTTTCTAACATCTGTGCTCGATCAACTGTTCCGCCAGACGCGCCTCGCATGCCACCAGACAATCCGGCGCCACTACCAGGAACACCAGTTGCTCCACTCAAATTCAGGGACCGCTTCTGTTCTGTGCTGGTAGCTGACCCTTGTCCACCATTCGGTCTTTCTATTTTTAAAATAGTTATCTCATTGCCAACGATTGATTTGACAATACCCATCGTGTCAGGCGCTCGGTCTGGCTGACCAAAATCAGGCATTCGCACGCCATCCGGACGTCGACCAGCACTGCTCGTTGTGGTATTTTTATCACCAACACTATTTACGTTATCCTGAGAATTACCGGTATTCTTTGAGCAAGCCGTAGTCAAAAAAACAACCGCTATTATCAAGCTTAAAAATATAAATGTCTTTTTCATAGATTTGAATTTTTTAAAATTACTCTAATATTATATAAAAATATTAATAAAATGTCTAGTAATCACTATTCGCCAAATATCATTTTCAATCTCTATACGCAATCAAAAATATTTTCTTTCGACATCTTATAAAGAGACGCTTAGAACGTATAAAATGCTTTTTTACCACAAAGAAAGAGGTCCAATTTCTTCCCCACGAAATTGGACCTCAATTTATTTTAATTATTTCCTCTGTTAAAATCACCCTTGTGCATTTGCAATTTTCCACCCGTCATATCACCTCTTTCAATTCCCAATTCTTTCATAATGTCGCCTGATTGTTTCATAAGCTTATGAGCTTCAACCAGTTTTGGAAAATTATCCTTATTGACCTTGGTCAAGATTGGTGAATCTTTTGGCACGACTTTTACCCATGCATCATAATCGCCCAAGTCTAAAGCGGCCTGAATAGCCAACCTGCTCGTTTCACGCTCAGTTTTTCGAGCGTCTCGCTTGACTTGCATTTCTTGACGTTGAGCGTCAGTTAGATTTTTACCAAACCCGAACATCGGTCTATGTCTTTGAACAGTGGTGCTTGTTGCACTAGAAGCAACGTCTTCAGCAGCCAGCGTCGTCATCGCCATGCCAGTTGCCGCCATTAAAACGACTACTGCCACGGAACCACTCATAATAATATTTGATTTTTTCATTTTTTTAATTAATCTATCATTTTGGAGCGAAGCTTAAGCCCATCAAGACTCCGCTCCTGGATGATAGAATCGTTATTAATAAATTTTACATACCTAGGTTTAGGAGCTCCTGATAATTACTACGTATTGAAAATTCATTTTCTTCATTTAACTAATACAGTGTCCGCCATGGCAAATTCATTTCATTAAAAAAACTCTATCATTAGCTTCAAAATGTATATCTCTGTGCCTTTTATATAAACCGCCTCCAGGGGGGGGCACTGGCAAAATCATTTGCGCCACAAAATTTCCACTACTACTCGCCTTCACGCCAAAAACGCGAATAGGACCACCAAGCATAAACATCTCCATCGGACCAAGTTCAACATTGCTCACGTCAACATTCCACTGATTCTGATTAAAATCCAACAAAATAAAATTATTCTCAACGTCTTTTGATATTACAATCCCAGTCAAGCGCCCAGCATCAGGCTGCATCCAAAAATTAATATTCTGATTCATTAGATTGGGATAAAAAGGCATACTTTCGCCCAAAATTCGATCAAATTCTTGACCAACGCCTGCCTTAAAAAATAATAAGCCCAAAAACAAACTGATCACCACATTGGCTAACAAGACAATGGGTACCGAATAGCGATAACCGTTCTTTGTATGCTCAATATTGTAATAAACTAAAAATATAAAAAAAGCGAGCAAGGCGAGCCAAAAATAAGGCAAAGAAATTAAGATAAAACTCAAAAAACTTTCCCCGATTTGTTTATAGACATTCCAGTCGCTAAAACGCAACATATATATAATCACCGAAAAAGCCAAGCCGCCAATCAACAAAGACAAAACGCCGACTGCCCACACTAAATAATCCTTCAACAAGAAGTGCCACTTCGGTGTCGGTGCCAGTTTATCGCTTTTGATTTTATCAAGTAATTCTTGATCAAATTTGTTATCGTTTGTCATGTAATTAATATTATTCCTTTGTCATCCTCGCGAACGCGGGGATCCAGGTACCTCGTAGATTGTTTTTAATATAGGTAGAATTAAAATTTACGAAGTATTTATTATTATCAATGTTTTTATTAAGATTAGTCTCTATAATTATGTATCCATTGTCTGTGGCGCCTGGATTCCCATTTTCATGGGAATGACGCGGATTTTTTTAAAACTTTTTTTAACTCCTGCTTTGCCTTATTGATTCGCGAGGCGACGGTGCCGATTGGTTTCTTGATAATATCGGAAATTTCTTGATAATCTTTTTCTTCGAGATATTTCAAAATCAATATGTCACGATATTTCAAGTCTAGTTGCCCCAAAGCCGTTTGGATTTTGATTTTCAAAAAATTACTGTCCAAACTGCGTTCAATGTCGAAGTCGTCGGCCAGGTGCTTGATGCGATCACTATTCATATCCAATTCCACCATCTGCGGTCGCGACTTGGTTTTGCGAAAATTATCAATCACAACATTGTGTGTAATGCGATAAATCCAGGACGAAAACTTCAAACCATCATCAAAATCATTCAAATTTACAAATACTTTCAAAAACACATCCTGTAATAAATCTTCAGCTTCTTCTTGGCTAACATTAGATATTCTTCTGATATAGCTAAGGAGCTTGGTTTTGTAGCGTTTTACAATATGCAAAAAATAACTCTGATTTTCCAAAATCAACTCCACAAGTTCCTCATCTTTTTTATTGTCTAACTCATTTTCTTCGGGCATTGCAAAAACTATTGTAAGTTATTAACTAGTAGTACGCATCAAAAGGCTTTTTTCTTCATCATCTCTTGTCATTCTGAATCCCGACGCTTCGGGATGAAGAATCTGTAATAGTTTGTATAACAATAAAAACCTATTCAAGCCGTATTTGATGTATTATAGATCCTTCGCTTCGCTCAGGATGACAAAAAATAGAGAGTTACTTTCCTTTAATAATCTGACTCAATTTCTTCACACTCCCGCCGCTCACCTTCATCTTCGTCTGCTTCTTTTTGTCGCGTTTGATAAACTTTTTCTCAACGTCCTTTTGCCGGTCGTCAAAAGTTTTTTTGCCATTTGGTGATTTCATAAAAATATGTTATAATTTTTATATCTACATATTAACATATTTATATAAATGAATAAACCGTGGCATAAAAAATGGTGGGGCATTTTACTAATAGCACTCTTAACGATTGCACTCATGCTTCTGTCCGCATTTGGTTTTTTGCTTATTGATATTACCAAACAAACACAGACACAGGCTGGCAAATCCGCTTTTGTAGCCAAGACTATACCCAAAGAGATCTTGGGTGAAGATAATTACTGGATCGGCTCGGCTAATCCCAAAATTACCCTAGTCGAATTTGCCGATTTTGCTTGTCCGCATTGCGCCAACACCTTTCCAGTCATGCGTGAACTAAGTATTAAATACAAAAAAGATATTAAAATAATTTTCCGCGACTTCCCCGTCATTACAGAAACTTCCGGCGACCTCGCTCTCGCAGCCCGCTGTGCTGGTGAACAAGGTTTTTTCTGGGTCATGCATGATAAATTATTTTTAAATCAAGGTATCAGCACCGGTGACCAATTAAAAGAATTAGCCAAGCAAACCGGGGTCAATATGGATAAATTTAATACCTGTTTTGATGGTAAAAAATACCTAAGCAAGATTCAAAAAGATTTAACTGACGGCAACAACCTCGGCGTTACCGGCACCCCGACTTGGTTTATCAATGGTCAAAAAGTCGCCGGCGACATTCCCCTATCCGGATTTGAACAAATAATCAAAGAAATTTTAAATAATTAAAAATAACAAAATTTTATGCATCAAATCAGATTTCACGGTCGTGGTGGACAAGGAGTTGTCACTGCTGCTGAACTCGTTGCCGTTTCCGCCTTTTACGAAGGCTGGCAAGCTCAAGCCTTCCCTTCTTTTGGCGTTGAAAGAACAGGCGCTCCCATCGAAGCCTTCGCCCGCATGGACAAGAAGCCGATTCGCACCCGCGAACATGTGCAACATCCGGATATTTTAATCATTCAAGATTCAAGCCTGATTGGCACCGTTGACCTCTTGCGCGGTTGTGGCAAAGACACTATTGTTATCGTTAACACAACCAAATCAAAAGACGAACTAGCCATTGATTTGCCGAAAGAAAATATTTTTGCAATTGATGCAACCAAAATCGCGTTAGAAGTCTTGGGACGCAATATCGTCAACACCGTCATCCTCGGCGCCTTTGCCAAGGGGACAAAATTAATCAGTCTTGAATCCCTAAAAAAAGCCATCACGGAAAAGTTTGGTAGCAAGGGTCAAGCAATGGTTGATAAAAACATCAAGGCCATTGAAGAGGCTTACAAATTATAATTCTAACAATTAACTTTTAAATACTATGAAAATACCTGTTGTTTCCCAACCTGCCTCAACCACGGTCAACAAGACTGGTGGCTGGCGCACTTACATTCCAGCTACTGACTTTGAAAAATGCATCGGTTGCGGCACTTGTTCACGTGTTTGTCCAGAGGGTTGTATCGCGATGATTAATAAGGCGAATAAAAATAAGCCGCAAACTGACTATGACTTTTGCAAAGGCTGTGGCATTTGCGCGGTTGAATGTCCAGTTAAATGTATTAAGATGAATTTGGAGGCGAAGTAATGCAATTGTTTTGTCATTTCGCAGCGAAGCGGAGAAATCGCTTCGACTGAACTAAGTGTACAGAACATTATCCAACGCACGAATAATGTCGAAGCGATGTCTCACTCCCGTTCGACATGACAAAATAGAATTTTTAAAATTAAAATATTATCTTATGTCTAATCAAATCATGGAGGGCTCTCACGCAATTGCTGAGGTGATTGCCAATATCAAACCAGCGGTGATTTCGGCTTACCCAATCACACCCCAGACTCACATCGTTGAAGACCTAGCCAAGATGAAGGCCGATGGCAAGGGAACCTATGAATATGTTCGTGCAGAATCAGAATTTGCCGCTGCTTCAATCGTACTTGGTGCGAGTGCCACTGGCGTGCGGACTTATACTGCAACTAGCTCACAAGGATTACTCTTGATGGTCGAAGCCGTCTTTAATATTGCCGGCATGCGTTTGCCGATTGTGATGACCTGCGCTAATCGTGGCGTCTCTGCTCCGATAACAATTTGGAATGATCACCAAGACTCAATGACTGTGCGTGACGCCGGCTGGATTCAACTATTTGCCGAGAATCACCAAGAAGCCATTGAGCAACATATCCTTGCTTACAAGATTGCCGAGTCTTTAAAAATTCCAGTCATGGTAAATGTTGACGGCTTTGTGCTTACTCACACTTATGAAAGCGTTTCCATTCCAACCAGCAAGGAAATCAAAAATTTCTTACCAGACTACAAGCCGGAAAAAAACACCTTTTTGGATACTGCTAACCCAGTCAGTCTAGGCGCTTTTGCCACTCCGGCGCATTACATGGGCATTCGTGAAGAATTACATAATGATATTCGTAATGCACAAAAGACCATTAAGGATGAATACGAAAATTTAAAGAAGTTAGTACCGAGCGCGATTAAACAAACTGAGGAAAAAGCGATTGTCAACAATGGCTTGATCGAATACTACGGACCAAAAAATCCCAAGACAGTTATTATTGCCATGGGTTCAGTTATCGGCACCATCAAAGATGTCATCGACGAGCACAATACCGGTGCTGATAATATCAACTTTCTTACTTCAGGAACTGGTGTCCTTAAAATAAAAACATATCGCCCTTTCCCACAAGACGAAGTCTTGGCAATCGTTAAAGATGCTCATGAGATTGCGGTCATTGAAAAAGCAATTTCACTCGGCGCGACTGACGGACCTTTGGGATTGGACGTGAAAGCCGCGATCAAGAATAAAGCTTTGACCAAGGTTCAGACTTTTGTCGTCGGATTAGGCGGACGAGATATTACTGCTGATATGATTAAAGGTATTATCAAAGAAGTGCGAACCAAGGGTGATGAAGTGAAGTTTGTGAAATAAATTTGTCATTCTGGAAGGAGTCGGGACGACTGATAGAATCTTCCGATGTTTAAATAGTAAAGAAAATTTTATCATCAATCATTTTTTTAAACATTCGAAGATCCTATCGCTTCGCTCCAGGATGACGAATTAAAAATATGTTCAAAACAAAAAAAATCCTATCCATCGCTTCCCTATTTATTTTCCTAGGCATGTTTTTCGTATTCACAAACAACGCTCACGCGATTACGTATAAGGCACAGATTGGCTTTGGTTCATTTAGTGTCGAAAAAGAAATCGGCCCTGATTCTATCGGCGAATATATAACCGAAGTTTATAAATACGCCGTCAGCGTAGTGGGAATTTTGGCATCGATTGTACTAATGTGGGGCGGCGTGCGCTGGCTCACAGCCGGTGGTGACAGTGCCGCAGTTGATGATGCCAAGAAATGGATCGAAGGAGCTTTGTCGGGATTAGTATTAGTGATGACTTCGTATATGATTTTGTATTTTGTGAATCCGGATTTGATTAAGTTTAAGTCAATTAAGATTGATCCGATTAAGGCGGTTGCCACAACCAATAAAGATATATTTGCCACCGCCGAGGGGTGCTGCTTTTCAAATTGCACAAGCTTAAGTTATGGAAAGGATAAATGCACATGCCAACCAAGCACAAAAGATGCATGCACTGGCACATATAATTCATTTGACGCAAGTCAAAAAGACTGCAGTAAAGACTTTGGAGATAAGACCTGTGTAGCTGGCGCAACAGGTAGCGGCAATTGCGAAGGGGTGACAAATGGAACAAGGTCACAAAAAGATGGAGTTGAGGGATACTGTCGTCTCAATGAATGGTATGCATGTATTAATCCCAGTGGTTTTTGCGAAGATAATCTCATGGACTATAGTTGCAAAAATTCATCAGGTTTTTGCGGAGGTGGCAGTGGCGGCGATTGTAATTGTAAATTAAGATTAGACGCGTGGGGCTATGCAGTACCTCTATTAAACGTGGGCGATTGTACATGTAAATAAAATTTCCAAAAAAATGAAACTAAAAATACACAAAATAATATTTCTCGTCTTTATTTCTCTTAGCTTGTATTTAAGTTTTGGACAAATTAGTAGGGCTGAATGTGTGTCTACTCCGCTTCCGAGTGGTGGCACTTCTGAAGTTTGTACTGAATACGACGAAACTGCGCCAGTCGCTCAACCAAATAAAACAACGGAAATAAACTTCACTCCCCAAATTCCTTTCGGTGATACCATAACATCCGACGACATCAAGGCTGGTGCAGGGATTGCAAAATACACCACCAATGTCTATAAATACGCTGTCAGTATTGTGGGCATTTTAGCTGCGATTGTATTGATGTGGGGCGGTGTGCGTTGGTTGACTGCTGGTGGAAACCAAGAAGCGGTTGGTGATGCTAAAAAATGGATTGAGGGAGCCTTATCTGGATTAGTTTTAGTTATGACTTCGTATATGATTTTGTATTTTGTAAATCCTGATCTGACGACTTTTAAATTGATAAAAATAACACCGATAGAAGAAAAAGTAACGCCAGAAGTAGCCAGAGTTACAAAAATAGACACGAGCACAATTCTTACTGGAATTGGAAGAAAAAGGGATTGTGTTGGTTCAGAATTTGAAGGCTGCGTAAGAATGGATAATCTTCAGCCAAGTATTATAAATGTAATAAGTAATTTTTGTAAAAATTTACCACCTGGTGAGTGTTATATAACTGGTGCCGGTGAAGCTGGTCACACAACCGGAGCTACCGGACACGACACCGGTAATAAAATAGATTTAAGACTAACGCCCACACTGACTAATTACATTGAAAAAAATTTCACACCAGCCGGAACTAGAAGCGATAAAGCTATAATGTATTTAGATCCAAAGACAAATAATTGCTATGCCCTAGAATCTAATCATTGGGACATACAGGGTGTCTCAAGAGGTTGCCCATAAAAATATGCTATATTTCACAAAATACGCCGAAGAAAAATTTCTTATCCTGAATAAATACAAAGTTTTTTTTACACGCGAACAAATTGAAGACACGGTAAACACGCCGAACAAGACCGAAAAGAACGGTGCGCATTTTAGTTGTGAAAAAGATGGTATTAAAGTAATTTTAAAAAAGGAAAATAATATAAGTAAGGTTATTACATTTTTTCCGGTAAAGCAATAATGGCCAGCGTTGACCACCTCACCCCGTCCCCTTCATATTTGATTGGACGAGGATTACGCTAACCCTCTCCTGGCCAGGAGAGGGAGAATATATTCCCTCTCCTTTGTAGGAGAGGGCTAGGGTGAGGTAGAAATATTTTTATGTACGACATTGAATCAAACATCTTATCGATTGAAGTTGCGAAGGGCAAGATTGCCAACACTAAGGAATTTGGGAATTTTATTATTCACACATCAGCAAATGGTAAACCGCTTTTAATCGAAATCTTAGATGCTTCGAACTTTACTAAAAAATTTGATATTTTAACAGAATTAAATAATATTAAAAATTTAGCACCAAACACTAATCAATAATTTATAAATTAATATAATATAAACAAAAGTATGCCAACAAATACAAGGAGTAACGTAAAGACTACAACGGTAGTCAAAAAACCTAAACAAAAAACAATGTTAGCGCCCGGACACAGAGCTTGTGCTGGCTGTGGTCAATTGATCGCCGCTAGAACGGTTGCCAATGTTTTGGGAGCTAATACTATTATCACCAATGGCACAGGCTGTCTTGAGGTGACCACCACCCCCTACCCAGAATCATCTTGGGGCATGCCATGGATTCATTCATTATTTGAAAACGCAGCGGCAGTTGCAACAGGCGTTTCCGCGGCTTTGCGACAACAAAAAAAGGATAAAAAAGTTAAAGTTGTTGCCCAGGGCGGCGATGGCAGCACCTTTGATATCGGTTTTGGCTTGATTAGCGGTATGTGGGAACGTGGTGAAGATATTTTGTATATCTGCTATGACAATGAAGCTTATTCCAATACCGGTATGCAGGCTAGTGGCGCGACTCCAATCGGGTCATCTACAACCACTACCCCAGTTGGCGCCTTAACTACTGGCGCTGTAAGGCCAAAAAAGGACATGTTGGCAATCGCTCTTGCTCACGGCGTAAACTATGTAGCCCAATCCACCACTGGTTACTTAGGCGACATTGAAGCCAAGGTAAAAAAAGCCTTGGAAACACCTGGACCAGGCTATATTCAAATCCTTTCTCCCTGTGTTCCTGGTTGGGGCATCAAATCTAGCGATGCGATCAGCCTTGGCAAAGTGGCCGCGCAAACCGGTCTTTATCCCCTACTAGAATTCGTAAATGGTGAATTAACTAAAAAATTAAACATCCCGAACAAGATTAAAGTTGAAGAGTATTTGAAAGCGCAAGGTCGTTTTTCACATTTATTCAAAACTCCAGAGGGCAAAAAGACCATCAAAGTCATCCAAGACATGGCTGATAAAAATATCTCAAAATACGGATTGTAATTAAATACGAATCGCAACGCATAGTTCCCTCTCCTGGCTAGGAGAGGGACAGGGTGAGGTGGACAACGAGCAAAATACTCACACAACTCAAAAAAAATAAAAGACGCGGGCATTAACCTGCGTCTTTTATTATATAAAATTTTATTTCAAGGCTCCTTCTTCAAACTGCCCCCTCACCCCGACCCTCTCCCGCCGGGGCGAGGGAGAACACATCAACACTCTTAAGCATAATAAAAAGCCTTAGTTTTTAAACTAAGGCTTTTTATTTTATAATATCGGACTATTTAGTCTTACGGCTCGCTGACTCAGTCAATCCTCGGTAACCAGTTCCAGACGGAATCAAACGACCGATGATAACGTTTTCCTTCAAACCTTCAAGGTAATCAACCTTGCCGGTAACAGAGGCATCAATAAGCACTCTGGCGGTTTCCTGAAAGGATGCCGCTGATAAGAAACTATCAGTCGTCAAGGACGCTTTAGTAATACCCATCAACAATCTATCGGCTCGCAAAGTATCATCTACGCCACCTTCCATTTGTCGCAACGCTCTATCCACCACAGAAGACTCTACGATTTCACCAGACATCAATGAAGTGTTGCCTGAGTTACGAATAAAGAATCTTGAGAACATTTGACGAGAAATAATTTCAATATGCTTATCGTTCAAAGGTTGACCTTGTGAAGAGTATACATTTTGAATTTCTCTAATAATATATTTTTGTGTATCCAGCTGACCCTTGTAGCGGAACAATTCTTGCAAATCAAGACTACCATCTGTCAACGTATCACCTTTCTTAACATCATCGCCATCTTGTACTAAGATCGCGGTGCCTTTTGCCAAGATATATTCTTTGAATTTCTCAGCTTCAGCCTCAACCTTCACGCTGTTTTCACCCAAAATCGCTTTACCATTCACCTCAGAAGTAACAATTTCTTTACCAACCTTGAAAAGCTCTTGGCCCATGATTATTTTCTGACCATTTTCTACCAAAACTTTCACGTCTTTCTTGCCAATCACTGGAGCCTTTTCTTTCTTGTCGCTCTTCGCAGCTAATTTCGCTTTGGTGATTGCTTCAGCAAAACCGTAACGATTGATTTCATGACCCATGTAGTAAATCTTCAAAATTTTGATATGAGAACTACTTGGCACTGATTTACCATCAACCACTTTTTGCGCTGATTCAATCTGTACACGTCCGGACTCTTCAGCCAAGAAGGCTTTTCTCTTTGGCGCACGCGCTTCGAAAATTTCTTCTACACGAGGCAAACCTTGAGTAATATCATCAACACCAGCCACACCACCAGTATGAAAGGTTCTCATCGTCAACTGTGTTCCCGGTTCACCAATAGACTGAGCAGCGATAACACCAACAGCGGTACCCATCTTCACGGTCTTGTTGTAACCTAGATCCCAACCATAACACTTCATACACACACCACGAGATAACTTACAGCTAAGTACGGCACGAATTGTCGCTTCTTCAATATCTTCATTTTTGATCTCATCATAAATATCATCATCAATCAAGGTGTCTGCCTTTACCAAAACTTTACCAGCAGTATTAACTAAATCCTTAGCCAAGTTACGACCCAAAACTCTGTTCGCCAAAGTTGTGCCCATTTCTTCACTCTCTTTTTTGTTAATTACCATACCTTCAGTATCACCACAATCTTCTTGAGTGACAATCATATCTTGAGACACATCTACCAAACGACGAGTCAAATAACCAGCGTTCGCTGTTCTCAAGGCCGTATCAGACAAACCTTTACGTACGCCATGAGTCGCGATAAAGTATTCCAATACACCGAAACCCTTTTTAAAGTTTCCTTTAATCGGCAATTCGATAATATCACCAGATGGAGAGGTCACCAAACCTTTCATACCCAAAATCTGTGTCAACTGTGCCCATGAACCACGAGCGCCAGATTCAATCATCGAATAAACCGGACTTTCAATTGGCAAACCTTTTTTACAAATATCAGTTACACGATCCTTGGCTGATGTCCATAACTCAATAATCTTGGAATATCTTTCAGAATCAGTTAATAAACCTTCTTCGAATTGTTCTTGAATCTCTTCGACTTTTTCTTGAGTCGCGTCAATCAAGGCATCCTTCTCATCGAATTGTGGCAAATCGCCCATACTCCAAGAAAGTCCACTTCGTGTAATAAAGTCAAAACTCTTATCTTTTAATTCATCAATTAAAGTCACTGTTTCATCAGCACCGTAATATCTAAAACTATCTTTCACGATATTTTTCAATACACCCTTATCAACCACCTTATTAATGAAACGCAATTTATCAGGCAAAATGTCGTTAAACATCACGCGACCAGCCGTTGTTCTAATAATTTCACCGTTACGCAATTTCACCAACATCGGTTCTTGCAATTTGATTGCCTTAGCATCGTAAGCCAAGATAACTTCATTTTCAGATGAAAACTTCTTCAATTGCTTATCTTCACGATCATCCTTCACCTCGTTCGTCAAATAATATGAACCCCAAACAATATCTTGAGAAGGCGCAACTACAGGGTCCCCTGTCGCTGGTTTCAAAATATTCTTGGTTGAAAGCATGATATTTTCCGCTTCCCAGATTGCTTCTTTGGTCAAAGGCACATGAACGGCCATTTGGTCACCATCGAAATCGGCGTTAAACGCAGAACAAACAGAAGGGTGGATTTGAATCGCTTTACCTTCAATCAAAATCGGTCTAAACGCTTGGATACCTAGTCTATGCAAGGTAGGAGCGCGGTTTAACATTACAAATGAACCCTTGATGATATCTTCCAGGATATCCCAAACCACATCCGCACCAGTTTCCATGAATCTGGAAGCAGAACGCACATTGTGTACGATGCCTTGTTCAATTAACTTACTAATTACAAACGGCTTAAACAATTCAATCGCCATAATTTTTGGCAGACCACATTGATCTAAACGCAATTTCGGATTAACTACAATTACAGAACGTCCAGAGTAATCAATACGTTTACCAAGTAAGTTTTGTCGGAAACGACCTTGCTTACCTTTCAAAGAATCAGCTAATGACTTCAACATTCTCTTTTGTCCAGTGGACGCAATCACAGTCTTACCATGACGAGCGGAGTTATCAATCAAAGCATCAACCGCTTCTTGCAACATACGCTTTTCATTACGACAGATTACTTCCGGTGCGCTCAAATCAGTCAATTGCTTCAAACGATTATTTCGGTTAATTACACGACGATACAAATCATTTAAATCAGAAGTCGCATAACGACCACCGTCCAAGGCAACCATTGGTCGCAAGTCTGGTGGGATAACCGGGATATGAGTCATAATCATCCATTCTGGCTTGATGCTATTACCCAACAAGCTCTTTGCCAATTTCAATCTCTTTACCAATTTATCACGTTTTGAATCCAAACAATCTACTAAATCTTCTTGCAATTTCGCAATCGTTTTTTCCAAGTCAATCTTTTCTAACAAACCACGAACTGATTCAGCACCAATTCCAGCTTCAAAAATATGACCATATTTCAAACTCAAATTCTGATAAACACTTTCGGAAATAATCAACAACGGCACTAACTCTTTCAATTCTTTTTGCGCTTGATCAAGAGCATCATTCAAGTTTTCCATCTTTTCATCATGCACCTTTTTTAAAGACACAATCTTACCATCCATTTCCTCATCAATTTCCAAAACTGATTTTCCTTCCTTGCTCATCTTTTGTTTTTCAGCCTTAATCTCGCTCACCTGTCTGTTAAACTCACCTTCAATTGATTTTTTCTTTGAGGCAAATTCAGTTTTGATTTGGTCCAAAGTCGCCATTTTTAATTCCTCATCCACATCAGTGATGATAAAGTTGGCAAAATAAACTACTTTTTCCAAAGCTTGCATTGATAAACCTAAAAGCAAACCGATTTTTGAGGACAAGCCACGCAAAAACCAAATGTGAGTACAAGGAGTTTCTAATTCGATATGACCCATTCTTTCACGACGAACAATACTACGTGTTACCTCCACGCCACACTTGTCACAAACAATACCTTTGTATCTGATTTTTTTATACTTACCACAATAACATTCCCAATCCTTAGAAGGACCAAAAATCTTTTCGCAAAACAAACCATTCTTTTCTGGCTTTTGAGTGCGGTAATTGATTGTCTCTGGTCTGGTGACTTCACCATGAGACCAAGACAAAATAACTTCAGGAGAAGCTAGTTTGAGTTTTACAGCATTGAAGTCTGTAGTTTTAATTGGATTCAACATATTTTATATATTTAATTTTTTAGAATTAAAATGTATTTTTACATTGTTGGCTCCATAGTCCCGAATGGGCTGTGGAGTCGTTGTGTAATTACTTAAATTTTCATTATGAAATATTTTTATTGATTGCACTAAGGCTCCACAGGGCGCGGCCACTATGGAGCCAACAATGTTTATTCTTCATCAACAACATCAATAATTTCATCGACAATCTCCGGCTCTTCACCAACCTCGCGGATCTCCGCAGCTGGCACTACCACTTCCATGCCTTCGATTTTTTCCACTACTTCATCACTCTCTTCGACTTCGTGAATAACATCTTCACCGCCGATTAATTCCACATCGAGGCCAAGACCTTTTAATTCTCTTGTTAATACATTGAATGATTCCGGTACGTTCAATTTTCTGATTTGCTCACCCTTGATAATCGCTTCGTATGCTTTACTTCGACCAGGAACATCATCAGACTTAATGGTCAAAATTTCTTGCAAACAATGCGCCGCACCATAGGCTTCCAAAGCCCAAACTTCCATTTCACCGAATCTCTGTCCACCAAATTGCGCTTTACCACCCAAAGGCTGTTGCGTAATCAAGGAGTAAGGTCCGATTGATCGTTGATGCACTTTGTCATCAACCATATGGTTAAGTTTTAACATGTATTTGTAACCAACGGTTACTTTATTATCAAAAGCCTCACCAGTCTTACCATTAAACAAGCGGACTTTACCATCACCCGGCAATCCAGCTCGAATCAATTCATCCTTGATTTGTTGTTCAGTGATACCATTCAAAACCGGAGTCGCTACTTTGTAGCCCAATTTCTTCGCCGCAAAGCCTAAATGAGTTTCTAACAACTGACCAAGGTTCATACGAGAAATAATACCCAATGGCGACAAAATAATATCAACTGGAGTACCATCTTCTAGGTAAGGCATATCTTCGATAGCCACCACTTTGGAAATAACACCCTTGTTACCATGACGACCAGCCATCTTGTCACCAACTTGAATCTTTCTTAAGTTCGCAACGGTAACTTGAATTGACTGATGCACACCTGCGGACAACTTATCACCCGCTTCACGCGTAAACTTCTTGATATCAACTACCTTACCATGTTCACCATGTTCAAGATAAAGAGATGAATCACGCACGTCTTTCGCCTTCTCACCAAAGATAGCTCTTAACAATTTTTCTTCCGCTGATAATTCTGTTTCACCTTTTGGAGTAATCTTACCAACCAAAATATCACCAGAGCTAACTTCAGCACCAATACGGATAATACCCTTTTCATCTAAATCTCTTAATTTTTCTTCACTAATATTTGGAATATCGCTTGTTACCATTTCCGGTCCAAGCTTTGTATCACGCACGTCGATTGTGTATTCTTCAATATGAATTGAAGAGAACACGTCATTACTTACCATTCTTTCTGATACAATAATAGCATCTTCAAAGTTAAATCCTTCCCAAGTCATAAAGGCCACCAAGACATTTCTGCCCAAAGCTAATTCACCACGATCGATAGAAGGACCATCACTCAAAACTTGACCTTTCTTAATCACTTCGCCTTGGCTCACAATCGGTCTTTGATTGATACAACTAGATGCATTAGAGATTAAAAATTTAGTCAATTCGTAGTTCTTTCTTTCACCATTCTTATATTCAACCTTAATATGCGCTGCATCCACACTGATTACTTTACCATCGTCCTTTGCTACCACCACGTGACCAGAGTTAATCGCCGCATTGGCTTCAACACCAGTACCCACAATCGGAGAATCAGGAAAAATCAAAGGCACAGCTTGACGTTGCATGTTTGTACCCATCAAGGCTCTCTGTCCATCGTCATGTTCCATAAATGGAATCAATGAAGTCGCTACAGAAATAATTTGATTCGCTGCCACACCAACAAAGTCAATGTGATGCACGTCTACGCTCGAAGGCTTGCCATGCACACGGCCTTCACAACGATGCACCAAAAAGTGACCGTTCTTATCAATCGGAGTTGTAAACGCTGTCGTTGTATATTTTTCTTCTTCAAAAGCATCAAGATAAACAATCTCGTGAGTTACTACCGGTTTGATCGGAATAGTAATCCCCGCTTCAATCTCGTCCGCCATTTTCTTCGCTACTGCTGAATTGATGGTTTCGCCTGCTTGAATCAAAAGCTTGCCTTGTTTGCCATCTTTCATTGCATAAATATCATCACGAGTAATCTTGCCTTCAGTAATTTTTGGATCATTTTCAATATCAGTCAAAACTTTTCGATAAGGCGCCTCCAAGAATCCGTAGTCATTCAACTTCGCATAACCGGCAAGGTGACCTACTAAACCAATATTCGGACCTTCCGGAGTAGCAATCGGACAAATACGGCCGTAGTGAGTAGCGTGCACATCACGCACGTCGAAACCAGCGCGTTCTCTGGTCAAACCACCAGGACCCATCGCGGACAAACGACGCTTGTGTTCCAATTCAGCCAAAGGATTTGTTTGATCCATGAATTGTGACAGCTGGGAAGACATAAAAAACTCCTTCACTACAGAAATCACTGGACGAGCATTGATCAACTTACCAGGATTAATTTCTTCCAAATTAGCAGTACTCATTCTATCTTTCACGATACGCTCCATACGAGCCAAACCAACACGGAATTTGTTTTGAATCAATTCACCAATGGCTCGCACACGACGATTACCCAAATGATCAATATCATCTTCAGGCTCTTGAGTAATATTCAATCTGATAACTTCTTTAATAATCGCTACCAAATCTTCTCTTCTTAAGATTCTAGTTTCTTTGTTGTTTGGAATATCAAATCCAAATCTTCGATTCAATTTATATCTACCAACACGGTCAAAATCATAACGGTCAAAACGGAAGAACATCGAGTGAATCAATTGACGTGCGTTATCAGTAGTAGCCAAATCACCCGGTCGAATTCTCTTATATACTTCCTTCAAACCTTCCGCTTCATTCTTAGCTAAATCCTTAGAGATAGTCGCATCAATATAACCTTCGTCTTCACCCTCTCTTGGAATATCAACATCTTTAAATAATGCTTTAATCGCCTCATCAGTTTCAATGCCAAAAGCCCGCAACAATGAAGTAACGGCTACTTTTCTCTTTCTATCAATTCTGACCCAGATAACTTTGTTCGCGTCTGTCTCCAATTCTAACCAAGCACCACGATTTGGAATAATCTTCGCTCCGTAATATTTTTTGCCCTTCAAAAACTCAGCGGTGAAAATAACACCCGCACTTCTGATTAACTGAGACACCACTACACGCTCAATACCATTAACAATAAAAGTTCCGTTATCAGTCATTAATGGGAAATCTCCCAAAAATACCTCTTGCGCGGAAACTTGTTCAGTTCGCTTATTTACCAATTTCACCTTTACCCGCAAAGGCGCTTCATAAGTAATATTCTTCGCCCGACTCTCAACTTCGTCAAATTTAGGCTCATCAAGGACATAATCCTCAAAATATAGCTCCAAGTCACGACCGATGAAATCAGTCACTGGTGAGATCTCATCAAAAAGATCAGCTAATCCATTTTTTAAAAACCAGTTATACGAGTTCTTTTGAACTTCGATAAGGTCTGGCATCGGCATTGACTCAGCGATATCAGTAAAATACTTTCTATCCTGATGTCCTCTATACTTAGTGGTTTTTGTCTCGGGCATATACGTTATATATTTAAATTTATTATTATGTAAACTAATTATTGTCGTAATGTATCCAGTCTCCCTCTCCTGGCCAGGAGAGGGTTAGCGTAATCCTCGTCCAATCTAATATAAAGGGGACGGGGTGAGGTTGTTTTTCTGTGTGTGAACGCGAATTTTTGCACTAACCTTTGCGGAAAAAAAAGATGTATTTCTTTTAAAATACAAAAAAATCTCAATTACCAAATTTGAAATTGAGTCTGCCCTATGCGGGACTTTTTTAACTTAATTTAAGAGAATAAATGTTCACCTAAACTTGAAATTAATGTTTTATTAATAGGCTATGGGGAAATGATTTAAAAACATATTCGCCGATATTTGTCAACGAATGTCTTATAATAATAACAAGGGGCATCGCTCTTGTCAAGAGGTTTATTTTTGTTTAATTTTAGCAAATGTTAATATCTTTTGATATTCTAAAAAATAGTTACTACTTTTTCTTCAAATTATTCAGTAATCCGCGCGCAGTTGCCCGATCATCCCAAGTAATCCGCTCCCCATTCGCCACGCAAATTGCCTGCTCGCTGCCTTTGCCAGTAATCAGCACAATATCGTCTTTTACCGCCATTTCTAGCGCTTTTTTAATGGCTTCACCGCGATCCATGATTTTGAATAGGTTTTGGTCTAGTTTCTTGCCTTCATTTTCCGCTCCTAGCGCCACTTGGTCGATAATTAGCTGAGGATCGTCGTCATATGGGTCTTCATTGGTTACTATGACAATATCGGCTCTCTTGCCTGCGATAGCGCCTAATATTGGTCTTCTGGATACATCACGGCCGCCTCCAGTTGAGCCTAGGACGTGAATAATTTTATTGTGGCTGATTAATTCCACTGTGTCATATAATTTATTAACTGCATTAGGTTCAAAGGCATAATCCACAATCACGACAAAATCTTGACCTTCGTCGATTCTTTCCAGGCGACCAGCCACACCGTCTATTTTTTCTAACCCTTCTCTAATTTTCGCCTTTGGCAATCCCTGCACTAGACCGATACAATAGGCAAACATGGCATTCAGCGCATTAAACGTGCCCAACACTCGCAAATTTATAATCCGACCATCAATACTAAAACTCGTGCCAGCTCCACTCACTTTAATGTCGCCATATTCCAAACACTGCATAGTTTCATTATCACTTTGCAAACATCTATCAGCGGTAAAAACAATTTTACGATCTGCCCAAAAATCCAAGAAATAATCGACATTATCATCGTCACCATTAGCTACAATCACCTTTTTAACTCTTTCAAGACCAATTTTCTTCATCCCACTATCTGCCTTCTCCACTATTTTCGCCTCATTCATAAACTTATGCTTGCAATTTTTCAAATGCGCAAACAACTTGCCCTTCGCCTCTTTGTAATTCTGGAAAGAGCCGTGCGACTCGATATGTTCCGGGTACAGCCCAGTAAAGACTAGCCAATCATAATTGATAAAACGATGGCGAAACTGAACCACGCCCTCGGAGGTCGTCTCCACAATCGCATACTGGCAACCATTTCGCACCATATCCCGCAACATTTTCTGCGTAAAGAAGCGCCCCACCATCGTCATTTTCTTATCATTCAACCATTCCCGATTCCCATTATGAAACATCGCCGTCGAAGTAAAACCCACTTTCAAGCCGGCATTTTCCAAAGTTTTGGCAATCAAATAAGTGCTCGTAGTCTTCCCCGTCGTCCCCGTCACCCCGATCACAATCAGCTTTTCGCTCGGAAAACCATAAAAAAAAGCCGCTAACCAAGCCATAAAATAGTGATATGGCGGTTGCAATGCTTTAAAGACTTTTTTGGGAATCAATTTTTTAACTAGATTTAATGTTTTCATAATGTCTTATACACATCATAACATTTTAAAAAAAATCTGTATAGCTTGACAAGATATTGAATATGTGCTATTATATCAATTATGAACATTTAAAAAAAATCCTCAAAAAAGGAGACACAAACAATGTTGAAAAAACTGGAATCAATAAACGTGCCAATTATTGGATTATGTGTAACGTTTGCAGGAATGGGAATACTCCTATATGTGCTGACAAATTATTTTGCTCAGAATATCGAACAAACCAGCAAAGCCCCTTGCATCCCATTCATATTCATGGGATCAATAATCCTGGGCATGGTAATTATTGGGAAAATTCTGAGTGATGCTTACAGTTTTGCCAACAGAGACAAACGCGAGCTCAAAAACCGTCGACGCCAACAGCGTCAAGAATAATGACTGAGTTATCTCTGTTAACAAAAAACGCCCCGTGGAAAATTATTTCACGGGGCTCTTTATTTTTTGTAATTTAAAACCAATTGTTGCATATTCGCGTCGATCATCGTAATTTTACAACAATTAAAATTTTCGTCGCAACCAACGGAGGGCTTGGTAGGCTTTATACGAGAAGTTATTAAAAATCACATCGAAGGTACCGGGATAGGTTTGCTCTTGTCCACCGAAGCCTTTTTTGAAGCGGGTCACCCCTGGCCATTTGATTTCGTCGATGCCGTAGAAGTCGTAATGTTTATAGCCGAGATTTTTAGCTTGTTTGATTATTTCCCACTGCAAGAGATACGGCGCCATGACGTTGCGGTCTTGGTCGGAAGAGGAGCCGTGAACGTAGGTCACCATGTCGCCGAAGAAGGTGATAATATTGGCAGCGATGATGCGGCCTTCGTATTCGGCGAAATATAGTTTTATTTTTAATTCATCTGACATCACCCTCACGCCAACGACGCTGCGACTCGGTTGCGGTGTCGATAGCATTTTTTTGTAATAATCTTTGCCGTGCAAACGAAAACCGTCGCGCTCGACTGTTTCACTCATTAGTGCCCAGAATTTATCAAACTCATCAATCCCCGCCTCGCGTATCGTCACGCCTTTTTTCTCGGCTAGACGAATATTATAGCGCGTCTTCTGGTGCATTTCTTTTAATAAATTTTCCTCGGTGTTTTCTAAGTTCAAAATCAAAGTCTTACTAGGTTGCACATCGATTGTTTGTCTAACTTTAAAACTCGTACCTTTTAGATAAAAATCATCAGTCGGATCAAAACGCAAAAATAGACAATTTTCTGTTTGCGCGATTTTTTTTATCTCTGTAAAAAGAAAATTCCAAATCTCAACTTTTGGCCCCTCTTCCAACTTGAAACCAGCCGTGACCGAATATTGAATCCGAGAAAACCAAAACACCGGTCCGCGCGGACAATAAAAATACGCCTTGCCAGCGCCGATGTTTTTTTTGATTAAAGAAACAACGGCCATAATCTTACCGTCCTTCTCAACTCCAAATCGAAAAACCCGCTGCCCCACCCGCTCCTGAAATTCACTCCATTCATGAGACTGCAAAAACTGACTATATCTTTGTTCGGCGAGGAAATTATTTAATTTTTCTTTATTTAATTCAATTAATTTCATAGATGTATCTTTGTAATCTCAGAAAAATCACCATCACCAACTACCACCGCATCGTAGGCTTCCAAAAATTTATCGCGATTTTCCTCAATTTTTTTATTTAAGAATCCGATTTTTAAAATATTGTCATGTTCCAAGCCTTCAACCATGAACACATCTTCAAGCGCATCACCAAAAAGTAAAACATTTTTTCGCTCCTTGATTTGATCGTAAAAATAATATTCATGCAAAACAGCTTCGTTCTTATTAACCGTGTGTATTACCGGCTTTTCAATATCAATCGCCTTGCCCTGTTCATCCCATTTAAAACCGTTAGACACAATATGAACATTGTCTAATAATAAATTCTGCTCGCGCAAATAAAATTCAATAGATTCACGTCCTGATGCGGCGGCGGAAATAATAACAATCGGCACATTTTCCATGTGCATTTTCTCCATGAATTCTTTTACGCCCGCGCGCAATCGAACACTGTGTGAACGTGTTGCTTTTTCAACGTCATCCTTGGTTAATCCGCACTCGATCAATAAATCAAAATGAGCATGCCACCATTCATCCATCGCTACCGCTTTTTCTTCACGCGAAATATCATGATTAATTTCAATCGGATAATACTTATCAAACAATGCTTGTGCTCGTGCCGGATAATCAGGCGTCAAATATCCTTCTCGTCGCAAAACCGAAATCAATGACGGTGTCTCAACACCGTCCACAACAGCACGCGTTAAAGTTTTGTCAAAATCAGTTAAAACGTGCAAGTTTTCAAAACCGCCCGCTCTTATCGCTTCAACTTTTTTTATAAAACTTGCCTCATTGGCAACTAAAAAATCTTTACTCATTATTTTAAATTTAGATTAACTAAACATTCTGCAAGGCTTTGCGGATACGCTCACCGCTGTTCGTGATGCTCGGATCAACTTTTTTCAAGGCGTCGCGGGCTTGTTGCAAGGAATAGCCGAGCGCCATGAGGGCGTCGATTTCGTCGCCGGATGATTGCATCGTGCCGGTGCCGGCGTCATTTGCTTTGATGCCAGTAAGGGCGCTAACCTTGTCACGTAGCTCCAGGACGACGCGCTCGGCGGTTTTTTTGCCAATGCCGGAGACTTTGGTTAATAGGCTCGCGTCGCCTCGAAGGATTGATTCTTTGATGTCGTCGGTGCTAGCGACTGAGGTGACACCAAGGGCGGATTTGGGACCGATGCCAGAGATCGATAAAAGCAATTCGAACATTTCCATTTCGTCAAGATTGCGGAAGCCGTAGAGATCCGAGGCGTCTTCTTTGACATGATGGTGCAAGTATAGCTCCACATCTTGGCCTAGATCTAGTTCAATCTGATACAGTGAATTCACAAAAACCTTATACCCGACATCGTGAACGTCCAAAATCACGAAACCCTTACCTTTATTCTTGATTTTTCCTTTTAAATAAGCCAGCATAGTATTATTTCTTAATTCAAAATTCCTATTTCTATTTTACATTAGTCCGACGTTTCCGTAAATAGGCAAAAATATTGATTTTTTGGAATAAATATGCTAGGATTAGACTATGAAATATAACCTCTACACAACCTCAGAAAAGGCTTGGGATGCGATGCTAGAAACCATAGAACAGGCCAAGAAATCGATATACATTGAAATGTATATTTTTTCTCAGGACACTTTTCAGAGTCATGATTTTATTAGTGCTCTCAAACAAAAAGCGGACGAAGGTGTGCGCGTTGTCATTATTGCCGATGCTTTTGGGAGCGAGTCTTTAAAAAAGGAAGTTTCGAGTGAGATTGAAAAATCAAAGATTGAATTTATTTTTTTCTCTCACTGGATCAGGCATATTCATCGCAAAATTTTGATTGTGGATGAAAAAGTTGCCTTCATTGGTGGTGTTAACATCAAGAAAAGTTTTATTCACTGGGATGATTTACAACTAAAGGTCAATGGCTTAATTGTAAAAAGAATTTTACGCTCTTTTGCTTACACCTACGCGATGTCCGGTGGCGCTAATCCTAAAATTTTAAAACGTCGTGAAAATAAATTTTCCGGTCGCGTTAAAAACCTTCTGATAGACCATTGGCCGATTCGCAACATTAATACGCTCAAAAAACATTACATTGAAAAAATCAACGACGCCGAAAAAAGCATTCAAATCGTTACTCCCTACTTTACACCACCACGTTGGTTGATTTCCCTACTCGACAATGCCTCTCGACGCGGTGTTAAAATCGAGATTTTGATTCCGGCCAAGTCAGATTTACCCATTGTTGATCGATTAAATTACAATTACATCAACAAGCTACACGCTCTGGGCATTGATTTTTATCTCAATAATAAAATGAATCACGCCAAGTTGCTCATCATCGACGGCAAAGAGGGCCTCATCGGCTCGCAAAATATTGACCCGCTTTCTTTTGAACTCAACACCGAAGCGGGTATCTTTTTTCAAGAAAAAAAATTACTGAACGAGTTGTCAGTAATTATTGAAGGGTGGAAAAATAATTCGGTTAAGTTTGAGGCGGGAAAATATAAAATGAAGCTGGTTGATTATGCGATTTTGATTGCAATGAAGGTCTTTCGACCGATTCTTTAAATACTTGTCATTCATGATTCCCTCTCCTTGCCAGGAGAGGGTTAGGGTGAGGTAGTAGCGACGAGGAATGAATAGGAATATCAAATAATGCTCCCTCACCCCAGCCCTCTCCCGGCGGGGCGAGGGAGATTGCCACTGATGTTTTTATTATACTTTTCTCCGCAACACGCTGAACTCCGGAATCTCAAAACTGGTCTCAATTAAAACCATTTTTTCTTGCCCGCCGTGCGCCTTTTCGATTAGTTCTTCAGTTTTGACATCATACATTTTTTTCAATTTCATCTTCTTTACTTCATAATACGGCATTACAATCTCAATCTCATCGCCAGTTTTAATTACGTTGTGAACTTTTACCAGGGTTAAAAAACTTTTTCCCTTCTTTGTTGAAGCTTTCACTACTTGCCCGCAAAACTCCCATCCAATCGCTTGATGTGTATTCTCGATGTCCTCATCCGCCTTATCGCCCACCAAAAATCCAGTCGTAAAGCCACGGCTGACAATCTTTTCTTCCAGGTCTTTCTTCATTTTCTTAATTTCTTTCTTCGCTTCTTTTTTGTCAGTCAAAAGCAAATCAATTGCTCGACGATAAATACCAGCAATCATCGCTTGGTAATAAACACTCTTCGCCCGACCTTCAATCTTAAAACTAGTCACCCCGGCATCAATTAACTCCTCTAAATAATCCAGCAACATCAAATCCTTAGAATTCAAAATATAAGTCCCATGCTCCTCTTCGATAATCTCCAATGGTGAATTCGGTCTTTTCTCTTCGGATATAAAATGGCTATCGCTATTTAATTTTTCATGCTTAACATTATATTTCCAGCGACACGGCTGTACACAATCTCCCAAATTAGCAGATTTGTCGACAAAATGTTTTGACAAAAAACAACGACCAGAATAAGCCATACACATAGCGCCGTGAATAAAATATTCCAACTCTAATTTTGGCACACGCTTCTTGATTTCCTTGATCTCGCTCAAAGCAACCTCTCGTCCCAAAACAACGCGCTGTACACCCAAATCATGCCAAAATTTGGCTGCCTGCCAATTAGTGCAGTTCGCCTGCGTGGACAAATGAATCTCGGCTTGAGACCAGACACTTTTGATAACTTGAATCACGCCCGGGTCAGCAGCAATCAAAGCATCGACGCCAATTTTTTTCAAAACTTTGACATATTCAGTCAATTTATCTAAATGCTTATTGTGCGCAAAAATATTAGTTGTAATATAAATCTTCTTACCCAATTGATGACACAATTCAGTTGCCTCTTGGATTTTTTCTAAATCAAAATCATTAATACGCACACGCAACGAAAAATCTGGTATCCCAGCGTAAACCGCATCCGCTCCAAAAGTCAGTGCTGTTTTCATTTTTTCCAAATTCCCAGCTGGTGCTAATAATTCAATTACATTTCTCTTATTTTTAGTCATGTCATCACTTTACAAGATTTTTATTAAAAAATCAATACAAAAAGAGGCGCACTGATTATGCCCCTCTTTTATAAACTAAAAAATATTCTCTTATTTACCCAAAACAGTTTTTACCTTATTCGCAATTTCATCAGTAGTAAAATGTGCTTTTACCATATAGCCGGTTGCACCCATCTCTGTTGCTTTTTTAACGTCATCATCTTGCCCCAAATTAGAAAGCATGATAATCGGCACTGTAGCTAATTTTTTATCCTTTGACCGTCTAATTTCGCCCAAAATTTGAAAACCATCAATGGCTGGCAAAATAATATCCAAAAGGATGATGTCTGGCTTAATAGCCTTGGCGCCCTCCAAAGCTTGCATGCCGTCAACGGCTCGATAAACCGTATATTCTTCCTTGACTAATTTCTTACTACATATTTCTCCCAAAAATGAATCATCTTCAACTAACAAAACTTTCAAGCCCTTACTGCCGATTTTGCCATCAACTGGATTCAAAACTGATTCATCAAAACTTGCAGCCGCCCCACCACTTAAATAGGAATTTACTTTTTTCAAAACATCAGTCGGACTAAAATCAGTTTTTATTAGATGGTCAACTGCTCCTAATTTTTTAGTCTTCTCTATCTCAACCGGCTGACCTGAATTTGAAATAACAATAACTGGAATTTTGATATTTTCCTCATTCATCGCCATCAAAACACCGTAGCCATCAACCTTTGGCATCATAATATCCAAAAGAATCAAATCTGGCTTCCATGATCTAATTTTCATCAAGCCATCCTCACCATCATATTTCGCCTCCACGTCATAACCCTCCTTGATTAGTTTTGCTGAAAGCAATTCAACTAATTGTTGTTCATCCTCCACGATTAAAATTTTCTTCTTGATTTCTTTTTCCATAAAATTTTTTATAATAAATTATTTTTCTTCTTTTTTTAATGGCAGGGTTAATACAAATTCGGTTCCCACACCTTCTTCACTGCTAAAGGTTATTTCTCCACCATGTTTATTAATAATATTCTTCACCATAAACAAGCCCAACCCTGATCCCTCTGTTTGCATACGCGTTACATTACTGGCTCTAAAAAATTTCGAAAACATCTTCTTCTTATCTTCTTCAGGAATACCAACTCCATTGTCCTTAATTTTAATTTTCAAAAAACTACCCTGAATCTCCAATGTTATTTCAATCTTGCCCCTATCTGGTGCATACTTAACTGCATTCTCGATCACATTTTGCAAAACCAACGTCATTTTCTGGCTATCCATAAATAATAATGGCAATTTTTTGGGCTTATTTACAACTAAATTAATCCACTTATCCTTAATTTGTGGCTGCAGACTATCGAGAACAAGGTCTAGCTCTTTTAATAAGTCACCTTCATCAAAAGAATAACCAAATCGCCCTTCCTCAATACGTGAAACATTAAGCATGTCATTCACTAATTCAATAATACGCTCATTACTTCGATAACCCTTAAAAAGCATCTCCGATTGCTCCTCATTTAATTTGCCAGTGTCTCCATCTAGGACCATTTTTATCGCCCATTTAATAGCTGATAGCGGTGTTCTGAGTTGATGAGCAGCAATAGAAATAAAATCGGATTTTAATTTATCAAGAATTTTTTCCCTGGTCAAATTATTAAAAATTTTCATTACGCCTAAATTGTTACCATTTTTATCGACCACGTCGACTGTAATAATCTTATAGGTCAGCTCATTACCAACATGCTTAACAACAACTTCCTCCTCGGTTGGATCCTGAGATTTTAATTCCTTACTCGTCTTTATAGCATAATCACACTTAGTTAAGCTTTTAAAATTATTCATAGAAAAAGCGCCATCGCCGGGAACCTTTTTACCCAAACTGCTTTCATCAAAACCAAAAATTTCACGCGCTGATGGATTAATAAGAATTATCTCATCACTACTATTAATCAAAATTATCGGATCAATAAAATTGGAAATTATAGCCTCGGTTTTATTTTTTTCCTTCTCTGCCCTTTCCCTTTCCTTCTTCAGCTCGCCAAAGGCGTTAAGCATGGATTTCTCTGAGCGTTCAAGGTCTTTGATCTGCTTATCAAATTCTTTATTTTTTTTAGTTACTTCTTTTTCCTTCTCGATTAATAACTGAGATGTTTTCTTTAATTGCGTCCATTCATTTTTTCGATACTCTGATACTTTTTCCAACTCATCCGCCTTGATCAAAAGACTTGCATCCTGATCCACGATAAACTTAATCATCCGAGAAATAAATAAAGAGATAATAATAAAAATACCAAAAAATATTATGAAATCATTTAACGATTTTGACAAATCCAATCCATTAACACCAACATAGTGAACGAAGTTCAAATAAGCAATCAATAGGATCGAAATTAGCGCCGTCAACAAAACACTATTAGTTCCCAAAATAACAGCCGAGGAAATAATCGGTAGAAAGAAAAACACACCAATCAACAGGCCGCCCTTAATGATCAAGGTCATGGAAAAAATAAGGAGAAGTTCGACTGCGATTTGAAAAACACTAAACAACGTTAATGCAAAACTAGAATTTTTCTTTTTTATCTGCTTTAAAACAAAAAAAGAAGAAAAATTTATCAAAATAAAAATAATAAAAATTAAAGAGAACAAGAAAGCCGAACGATGATAAATCGAGTAATTTGCAATAAAAAATATAATTAAGCCAATCAAAAAAATAGCCGTTCCATAATACCACTTAGCAGAAACAAGCCATTCATTTAATTCAATTTTTCTATCCAGCTTAACACTCACAAATCAATTATTATTTAATAATCAACCTCCCTTTATTATATTCTGTATAAATTATAGCATATTTTAATCAAAAAAGCACTATTTTATTTCTTTTCTTCATCAATATCCCTAACACCATCGCCATCTGAATCAATAAATAATTTTGGATATTTATCCTGCGTGTAGGCTATATTACTCATATAACCTTTTTCCTTCCATGGATTATCCGACTTAAAAGGATCTAGGGCAAACCATAGTTCTTGATTATCCAAAAGGCCATCACCATCACTATCCATCCATTCCTTTTTATTACCAAAATATGCTTCACAAACCTTAAGATACTGTTCATCGGGAAGCAAGCGACAATTTTTAACATTTTCACCATTTATTATAGGCGCAAAACCCCTATAGCTCAAACACTTATTGACCAAAACGCTATCGGCAAACACTCGGCAATCCCCTCCGCTTCTCAAGATGCACTGATTAAAATATTCTCGTGTTTTTATAGACTTACAATTTTCAATGTCTCCAATCCTATCGGCAAATTGATCTCCATTATTTAGGGCTATAAATCTATCAATACATTCTTCAGCCTCTTCCTCTTCGGCAATCTGTTTGCAAATATTCTTGTCATTATGAAAATTTGCGTTACCGGACAAACAAGTATCTCTTCTTTTTTCATCCAAAATTTCTAAACAATATTTATAATCATTTACCTCTCCTAACTTATAGAAACACTCGTCTTTAAAATAATTCAATTCTTTGCACTTATCAATTTTTTTATTGTTTAATATATCAATAAACAGTAACTCTTCAAGACAAACTGAGCGATCATTTGCTGGAATCTTTTCACAATCGTCTTTCTTCAAAGTAAAATAAACTGCCGGCGGATTAACTTTTGCGAAATCGATTGGTTTTGCCTCTTTTAATTTAATTTGATTATCAAGCTTGATTACATTAATTTTTTCCTCAAAAGTCATCTTTCTTTCGGCTATGATATTTTTGTAAGTCTCGCTCTGCAACAAATAAGCAACCACCATCGCAACTGCTAGAATAATAAAGATAGACAATATTAAGTTTTTTTTATTTTTAAAAAAATTCATATTTTTTATTGACAATAACAACCGGTTGAACCTAAATAATATTTTAAAGTATTAGTACTGTTAACCCAGCAATAATTTCCAGTAGAGTAATAACCAAACTTCTTTTTACAGTCTGTTCCAGCGGTATTTGATGAAGAGTAACAATTACTAGGATCCATATCATGTGACACAAACGAACAATTACCAGTTTGCACATTTGGATAACCCACGCCCACGCAAACCTTTCCCCTATTCTTGCATACCGCATCACAGGTGTAATAGTAATTTGAGGTATAGCTGCTAATATGCGCGGTCGACAATGTCACCAAGCCAGCGACAACGTCATTGGGATACACAATCTGATTTGGGTCTGCGGGGTTTGTTACCGCTGGATAAATCGATGGAGTAATCACAGAAACTCCATCAAAGTCCACGCTAGGATTAATAGTTGCTCCTTCGGTTAATTTCTTACAACAATAATCATACTTTGGCGGGTCAAAAACGTCCATGCCACATACAAACTGATCATTATCACAAACATATGCGCCCTTCTTGCAACCTGTTCCAGTATTGGGATCATTAGGATCAGTTTGTCCCTCGTAGCAACCGCGACCTAGATAATTTTTATTGGCATAGCAAACTGTTCCAACGGCTGGAAATTGACACACAGCGGGATCACACATTGAACTATACAAGTTATTTATTCCACCCGTGCCAATTATATTGTTACTAATCGTTACACAATCCAAGTCAGTATCGTCAGAGTCCTTTACGCCATATTTTTTTAATCCTTCACATTTTTGCTTAGCATCGGTAATACTAGCATCGCACTCTTCCCTGTTGAGAGTGCCGCTTGCTCCATCCTGCAAAAACCCATCCCCGCACCAACCACCAATATAAACACAGGCGCCAGTGCAATTATCCAAGAAACCCGAACAACCGCCAGTACAATCATATTGCTTATTTTGACTACTATCACCAGGCGTAAGAGCGATATTATCCGTGCCGTCGCATTGCTCCTGCCCATTATCAATTGCTCCACCCTTACCTTCGGTATTTTGACTTTGTCTAACACTGTCACCACAATAATTATTGACATGCAAATCATAGCTAACTGGCTTACTAATTGCACCATACTCGTCAGTAGCAATTATTGTAATAGGGAAAATACCAATATTAGCTGGACTCCCTTGAATAAGCCCGCTAGCATCAATCCCAACCCCGAGAGTTGACTGGGTTAATTTGTAATCGTTAACCAGATTACCGTCTTGATCAGTGGCATTAATCTGACAGACTTGATAAGAAGTAGCCTGTCTGGTAATTTGTTGACAGTTTAACGGCGTGGTAATTACTGGGGAATTATTAATCACTTTAACGTTGAAGTCCTTATTGGTGGGTTCTTCATACTGATCACTAAAAATCATCGAAAACAAATAGTTGCCGGCCACATTATTAGTGCTAGTGGCCAAAGTTCCAGCAAAAGAAAATTTATATCTTGATTCGGGATTATTCAGATCAATTTGACCAAAAGTAACCACTGGTAAAACCCAGTTAGATATCGCGTAACTCAACGTATAGCCCAAGGGATAATCAGAGACCAAGTCATAAACCTCAAATGCGGTTTTAAAAGGATTGGTGGTGCTGGCAATATACTCTCTGTCAGATGATAAGACCACTGGTCCATCGTTAACGACGGTAATAGTAAATACTTGAGTTGTTGACGCCTTGCCATCACTGATGCTAGCCGTAAAAACATATGACCCTCTTTTGCCGGTTTTGGGAGCAGCAATTTTTCGCTCGTTCTTATTAGGCGAGTTACTAACGATTGGCGCTAAACCACCGCTCCACGACACCCATTGATCTGCTGGCGCAAAGTCAGGTTGAAAATTAAAAGTCCAGATAATATCATCATTGTCAGAATCAACAGCCTTGATATAGCCGACAAAATTTAGTCCAGAATTAATTATTGGCAAAGCAAAACCATTGAATTTAGGAGCATGATTATCTTTGGATTCTGTTACTTGATAACTATTATTGCTGCCTGTATCACCAGCTGCCCCGCCACAAGAACCACTACCTGTTCCCTGTACATAGCTCGATTCCATGGTAGCACAGATGTCATAAGCCGCACCCTTGCTATCTGTCTGATAAACAAAGGCGCTGCTACCGGCTGGTAGATTTACTTGTGAATTATTTGGATCGCTGTCGGCGAATTTTCTTTCCTTTTCGTCCCAACAAGTTTTAGGATTAAAATTAGCGGGACAGGAACCT